>NZ_JBMKIF010000004.1:0-251383 GCF_049238025.1 Enterobacter cloacae complex sp. IR5458 | reverse complement strand
AAGCAAGCCAACTTGTCGTCAAAATCGGTGTTGCAAAAACGGGAGTGACCATAGATTCGATTTTCTCTACAAGTGGGGCATGTTGCTGACCGTCGTCGCGCTGGTGGCGGTGTTTGGCCTGGCCTCGGACAACTTCCTCGATCCGAACAACATCATCAACATATTGCGCGCGATCGCCATCGTGACGGTGATTGCCATTGGCGTATCGATTTCGCTGACCGTCGGCGGGTTCGATCTCTCCGTGGGATCCACCGCGTCGCTGGCAAACGCGCTGGTGATATCGCTTTTCGTCTGGCACGGCTTCGGCACTACCGAGTCGATTCTGATTACCCTTGCGCTCTGCACGCTGGTGGGGCTGTTCAACGCGTTTCTGATCGTCATCCTGCGTATTCCGGACATGCTCGCGACCCTCGCCAGCCTGTTTGTGATCCAGGGCGTGGCGATGACTTACAGCTATGGCGGGTCGATTACCGAAAACATGGTGCTGCCGAGCGGTGATATGGCGGAAGGGACCATTCCGGCGGCGTTCAGCCTGCTGGGGCAGGTGCCGACCATCGTCATCATCATGCTGGTGGTGACGGTTCTCGCGCAGCTGGGATTGTCCCTCACCACGCATGGCCGACGCATGTACGCCATCGGCGGCAACCCGGAAGCCGCGCGCCTCTCCGGTATTCGCACCACGCGCTACAAGGTGGCAGCTTACGTGATCGCCTCGCTGCTGGCGGGGCTGGGCGGGATTTTGCTGGCCTCGCGCATTGGCTCGTCGCAGGTGAATGCCGGGGGCGGTTATCTGATGGATGCGGTGGCCGCGGCGTGGATCGGCTTCTCGCTGGCGGGTTCCGGCAAGCCGAACGCGCTGGGGACGCTGGTTGGGGCAGTTATTCTCGGCGTGCTGTCGAACGGGCTGGTGATGCTCTCCGTGCCGTATTACGCCATGGACATTATAAAAGGGCTGGTGCTCGCGGTGGCGCTGGCGATGACCTACATACAAAAACGCTGATAACACAACAGGATAAAAAATGAAAAAAATTGCACGCTCATTGGTAGCACTTGGATTATTGACTGCGCTGCCAGGCTTCGCGGCCACGCCCGCACCGGTGCCGGCTGCCATTGCGAACCACGAGGGTCCGATCCGCATCGCGGTGATCCGCAACCTCGGCTCCGACGACAACACCACGCAGTTTGTGGCGGGGGCGATTCAGGAAGGGAAGAAACTCGGCTTTAAGGTCGGCACTTTTTTAAGCAACGGGGACGATGCCAAATTCCAGGACTTCGTGAACCAGGCAATCAGCCAGAAGTACGACGGGATTATCCTGTCTCAGGGGCGCGATCCGTACTCCACCGCGCTGGTGAAGAAGGCGGTGGATGCCGGGATTAAAGTCGCCGTGTTTGATACGGCGGTGAACGGCGAGATCCCGGGCGTGACCGTTACTCAGCAGGATGATGCTTCGCTGACGAACCTCTCCTTCGGCCAGCTGGCGAAAGATTTCAACGGCAAGGCCAATATCGTCAAGCTGTGGGTGGCGGGCTTCCCGCCGATGGAGCGTCGTCAGGCGGCGTACAAGGAAATGCAAAAACAGTATCCGGAGATCAAAGAGCTGGAATCCATTGGCGCGGTCTCCTCTGACGTGCAGGGGGATACTGCCAACAAGGTGGGCGCTATCCTGGCGAAATACCCGAAAGGAAAAATCGACGCTATCTGGGGCACCTGGGATGCCTTCAGCCAGGGCGCGTATAAGGCGCTGAAAGAGAACGGGCGCACCGAGATCAAACTCTACAGCATCGATATATCTAACCAGGATCTGCAGCTGATGCGCGAGCCGGGCAGCCCGTGGAAGGTAAGCGTGGCGGTGGATCCGAAGTTGATTGGCGCAACCAACGTGCGTTTGATCGCCAATAAGATTGCCGGAGAAGCGACCCCGGCAACCTATGACTTTAAAGCCGCTGCCATTCCGCAGGCGCTGCTGACCGCCCAGCCGGGTGGGGTGAACGTGGCGTCGCTTGGGAAAATCATTCCGGGCTGGGGCCAGACGGACGATTTTATCGCGCCGTGGTTTGCGACGCTGGAAGCCCGGTCAAAATAATGCCCGGTGGCGCTTCGCTTACCGGGCCTACGGTTTTGTAGGCCGGATAAGGCGAAGCCGCCATCCGGCGAAAGGACGCAACGATGTCTGTATTACCTCAACCCGAATACAGCCGCAATATGCGGCTGATTGGCCATAGCGACCAGGGCGGTCGCCCGGACGGCGTGCAGCTGATGGTGCATCACGGTTTCGCGTATATCGGTCATATGGTGTCGCAGGGTTTTTCCATCGTCGATGTGCGCGACCCGAAAAACCCGAAAGCGGCAGGTTATGTTCCCGCGCCGCCCGGCACCTGGAACGTGCATTTGCAGGCTCATGACGATCTGTTGCTGGTGATCAACGCCCGGGATCTGTTTGCCGATGCCCGCTTTGCCGATGAGAAGGTTTACTACACCCGTCAGGTGGGGGAGACCGTCAGCGACGTGCGGGACAAAGGCTGGAGCGCCGGGCTGCGGGTGTTTGATATCTCTACCCCGGACAAGCCGCGTGAAATCGGCTTTCTTTCGCTGAGCGGCATCGGGATCCACCGCATCTGGTACGTCGGCGGGCGCTGGGCGTACGTGTCGGCGCTGATTGACGGCTTTACCGATTATATCTTTCTGACCATCGATCTGGCCGACCCGCGCAAGCCTGAAGTGGCGGGGCGCTGGTGGCTGCCGGGGATGAACCAGGCCGAAGGCGAACAGCCCAGCTGGCCGGAAGGGAAGCGCTACGCGCTGCACCACGCGATTATCGCCGGCGATACCGCCTATGGGAGCTGGCGCGACGGTGGCCTGACGCTGCTGGACGTGAAAGACCGCACTCAACCAAAGCTGATTAGCCATCGCAACTGGAGCCCGCCGTTTGGTGGCGGGACACATACCGCGCTGCCGCTGCCGGACCGTTCCCTGCTGGTGATGCTCGACGAAGCGGTGCTGGATAACCAGGAGGATGGGGAGAAGCTGATCTGGCTGTTTGATATCCGCGAGCCGTCGAACCCGGTGAGTATCTCGACTTTCCCGCAGCCGGATGAAACCGACTACGTGGCGAAAGGGGCGCACTTTGGGCCGCACAACCTGCACGAGAACCGGCCGGGGAGTTTTGTCAGCTCGACGCTGATTTTTGCCACTTACCAGAACGCGGGCGTACGCGCGTATGATATTTCCAACCCGTATCGCCCGGTGGAGACCGGTGCGCTGGTGCCAGCTGCGCCGGAAAGAATGATGGATACGCGGCCGAATCGCCCGCAGGTGATCCAGTCCTGCGACGTGTTTGTGGATGCTCAGGGGATTATCTACAGCACGGATTATAACGGTGGGTTGTCGGTGATTGAGTATTTAGGGTGAGTGCGGTTTGGTGCCCTCACCCCGCCCTCTCCCACAGGGAGAGGGAGAAAACCAGAAGCACTCAGCTGTACTGCCGCACGCGTGCCACCAGCTCTTCCGCGCTGTCGATGCGCTCGGCAATGACAATCAACGCCTTGCCGAGGGTAATCGCATGGCGCAGGCATTCGTGGCGCATGGCGTCATCCTGAATGGTGTCGATATCCGCGACGTGGGAAAGCCCGACGCTGCGGCGAATCAGTTCGGTGCCGCAGAAACCAATGGCGTCATGCCAGACCTTTTTCAGAAACGCGGAAGCATAGCCCGGCGCGCTGAGCGCGGCGTCTCGTGTTTTTTCGTTTGCGAATGCCTGGAAGCGCTCCGCGAAGGTGTTCCACAGAGCCTGAATGTCGATCAGGCGCTGCTCGCGGGCGGCGGCGGCATCGCGAATACCCAGATGCCCCGGCAGGCCGCAGAAGTTGAGCAGCAGGTTGCCAATGGCAGTGCCGACGTCAAAGCCAATCGGGCCAACGTAGCCGAACTCGGCGTCAATGGCCTTCAGACTGCCGTCCGCCACAAAAATGGAGCCGCTGTGAATATCCCCGTGCAGCAGCGCTTCAGCGTGTGAGAAAAAGCGATGCTTCAGGGAGGCCACGGCAATTTTCAACTGGGCATCGTCGCGCAGGGCGGCGACGTCATTTTCCAGCTCGACCGGGTAGTTGTTGCGTTCGTGGATCTGGTACGGATCGTTGAAGAACAGATCTTCGGTGATCTCACACATCTCCGGGTTGATGAATTTCGCTACCTGCGCTTTTTTCGCGTGCGGATGCAGGTAGAAATCGCTGGTGTGGAACAGCGTGTATGCGAGGTATTCACCCAGCTGACGCGCGGCCTGTGGATAGTGATTGTTTTTAATCAGCTCGCCGCGCCAGATGCGATGGCTGGAGAGATCCTCCATCACCATCACCGCCAGTTCCGGGTCAAAGTGGTGGATTTTCACGGTGTGCTGCGGGCTGTGCTGGTAATGCTCGACCAGGGTTTGCGCCTCCAGACGGGCGCGGTCCAGCGTCAGCGGCCAGGACTCGCCGACACAGCGCACGTAGGGCAGCGCCTGTTTGACGATGACGCGGCTTGTGCCCTGGGCATCGAAAATTTTGAAAACCAGATTGAGGTTGCCGTCGCCCACTTCCTGCGCCTCCACCAGCGAGGAAGGATCGTCGAGTCCACCAAACTGCCTGGCATACTCCACGGCGTCCTGAGGGGTAAAGGTACGGTATTGCGACATGGCCTGCTCCTCACGAGTTTGCTAATAAAGACATGTAGACGTCTATACATCTGGATTTCATCCTGACACAATGTGCTACAACAACGCAACAGGGAATTAACGACATGCAGACATTACAGACGACCAGCCTGCGGGTGGCGGATAATCAGCTCTTTATTCTCGACCAGCAGGCGCTTCCGCAGGAGAAACGCTGGCTTGAGGCCTCCACGGTAGAGACGCTGGTCGGGCATATCCATGCTCTGCGCGTGCGCGGTGCGCCGCTGATTGGTCTCTCTGCAAGCCTGCTGCTGGCATTGCTGGCGGAAAGCGGCAAAAGCCGTGATGAACTCGCCGTGGCGCTGGAAACCCTGCGCGCGTCCCGCCCGACGGCGGTGAACCTGATGAACAACCTTGACCGTATGAAGCTGGCGCTCTGGCAGGAAGATTTCGTTTCGGCGCTGGTGTCTGAAGCGCTGCGCCTGATTTCTGAAGACAGGCAGTTGTGTGACGCTATCGCCCGCGCGGGCAGCGCGCTGGTGACGCCCGGTAGCCGCCTGCTGACCCACTGCAACACCGGCGGGCTGGCAACGGCGGGCGTGGGCACGGCGCTGGGCGTGATTGCCCGCGCCTATCAGGAGGGAAATGTCAGCAACGTCTGGGTGGATGAAACCCGTCCGCTGCTGCAGGGCGGCAGGTTGACCGCGTGGGAGCTTGGCGAGCTGGGCGTGCCGTATCGGCTGATTACCGATTCCATGGCCGCCAGCCTGATGGCAAAAGGGGAAGTGGACGCCGTGTGGGTAGGGGCCGATCGCATTGCCGCTAACGGCGACGTGGCGAACAAAATCGGTACCTATTCCCTTGCGGTGCTGGCGAAATTCCACGGCATTCCGTTCTACGTGGCTGCCCCGCAAACAACCCTCGACCCGGAGTGCCCGAACGGAGATGCGATCCCGATTGAGCAGCGCGCCGCCAGTGAGGTGACGGGGGTGGCCGGAAGCTTTGGGGCGGTGCAGTGGGCGCCGGAAAACGCCCCGGTCTATAACCCGGCGTTTGACGTTACGCCAGCCTCGCTGATTAGCGGCTGGGTGCTGGATACGGGCGTAGTGACGCCGGAAGAGGTGGCAAACGGGAAATTCGCCTGAGTCCGGCTATCCTTTAAGGGGTTCCCTTTAGAGGACGATATCGTGACGCTTGACCCTGATACAGACTTAAAACTGGAGCGCGTGGTGGATGCACCGCGCGACCTGCTGTGGCTCTGCTGGACCACGCCCGAGCACATCAAAAACTTCTTCATTCCTGCTCCCCATAAAGTGACCGAATGCGACCTCGACCTGCGCGTGGGCGGTCGGTTCAATACCGTATTTGAGGTGGACGGACAGCGGATGGATAACCGGGGTGTGTTTCTTGAAATCGACCCGGGAAAAAAACTGGTCTTTACCGACGGTTATACGGAAGGCTGGAAGCCGGCCGAGAAGCCGTTTATGACGGCGATTTTGCTGCTGGAGGAGGTGGGCGAGGGCAAAACCCGCTATACGGCAATTGCGCGCCACCCGACGAAGGAAATTCGTGAGCAGCATGAACAGATGGGCTTCCACGAAGGGTGGGGGATTGTGCTGGATCAGCTGGTGGGGTATGTGAAGTCTCTTCGACCCCCTCTCCCTTGAGGGAGAGGGTTGGGGTGAGGGGGAGAATTCATTGATCAAGTCGAAGATAGATTTCTTTTTTTAGTATTCCTCATCTGACGAAATATTGGCTCTCCCTTTTCATCAAAGTATCTTTCCGGCCATATCACATCGGGCGGAATGTCTAGCGCCTGTGCGATAAGCAATTCACCTTTAGGCCATGGTCGGGTAAGCGCGTTTGCCAGGGTGGATGAGGAAAGGCCAGCCTTTCGGGACAACGCAGCCAGGCTTGTTCCATGTTTCTTTAGTGCGGCGATGATGTCGGCATGATGCCAGTTCTGATGACGCATTGTGTCCTCCTTACATGTATTTGTTACGTACTTAATTATCCCATTTTGGGATAAAAACACAATAGGAGGATATTCGATTTCAGGATATTAGTATGGAATCGGAACAATGGCCTCAGTCTATTCAGAAGAATACCAGCGTGTTATCAATGCGTTGAAGAAAGCTCGTAAGGAGAAGGGGATTACTCAGGCACAGCTTGCGGAAGCGCTGGGCAAACCGCAGTCGTTTATCGCTAAAGTGGAAAGCGGTGAACGCAGGTTAGACGTTGTGGAGTTTGTGCATCTGGCGAGGCTGGTTGGTGTGAATATATCGTTAATTTTGAATGAAATAATATAGATAAGAAAATACCAAAGTTAATAATAAGGTAAATGATAAAACATGGTGCTCAAGGGGCTAAAATGAATGATAAATTACAAATTTATGCTGAAAATATTAAAAGTACTGGTTTTATTTTAGAAAGTAAAGTCTCTGATTTTTTAAATAATCACGGCTGGGGGGTTATTAATAATAAATATTATATAGATGATGTTCAAAGTGTTGCGCGAGAAATAGATATTATTGCTTACAAAGCGACAAAAGTTAGAGATGTATTAGTTTATACAACTCTCATAATTAGTTGTAAGAAAAATGAAGAAAATGTTTGGGCATTATTAGTGAAAAAAATTAAGCCCAATGATCCTAATATTGATTATGAGCCATTGAAAAACTGGAGTAATCACCCAATACTAAACTATGAATTAAATTTTAATAACAAAGAGAAAATCGGCGTGCCGGATGGTATTGTTTATGAGAAAATTTTCAACGTGACAAAAAATGTTTTTGCTTTTCAAGAAATGAGTAAGAAAAGTGGAAGATCAAATAATGATAAAAATATATTCAATTCAATAACGTCATTGATGAAAGCGCAGTCTTATGAGTTAACCTCTTTATCTTCCAGAAAAAAAGAACGTAGTGTTTATTTTTTCCATCTAATGTCATTAATTGATAGTGAGATGATACTACTGGATTGTGAAGGAGATGAAATACATCCAAGCGAAACGGAATCGCATACTATCATAAGTAATTATATTATAAATGGTGAATCGACTGCTTCAAAAATAAATTTCATGACACTTAATGGTTTTTTAAATAATGAAATTTATTATCAAAAACTTCACGAGCATTATGTAACTTATATCAATAAATGCTTTTCGAGTTTTTACAATGATGCTTTTTCTAATATTGATAAACGTAAGATTTTAACAAAAGAGCTATGGCATAAGTATGGGGCAAAGTTATCGCTCCAAGTAATGAGGGGTTTTAAAGTATATGATCGTTTTAGCATAGATGACATCTGGCCTTCTGATAATTCGCTAATAGTTGAGATAACTACTAAGAGTTCGCAGCTTAACGAGCTGTTGGAGGGTAGCGAAAAGATAAAAGAACAACTTCGACTTTATATTGAAGATGTTTTTAACATAAAAGTGAATAAAAAAATATCTTTTATAGATGATATTCCATTTTGATTCAGTTAAAAGTGCCATTGATTAACGTTAATGGCACTAGAAGTGTAAATACCTATGCGAGGCGTGGATACGCATCCGCGATCGCATCACCGGTAAACTGCGCAACCCAGCCTTCCGGGTTATCGAAAATACGGATCGCGGTAAAGTTCGGCTCTGAACCCATATCAAACCAGTGCGGCGTACCCGCGGGTACGGAGATCAGATCGTTTTTCTCGCACAAAACCTGATAGACCTCATCGCCAATGTGCAGGCAGAACAATCCCGCGCCTTCCACGAAGAAGCGCACTTCATCTTCGCCGTGAGTATGTTCGCTCAGGAACTTTGCGCGCAGCGCGTCTTTTTGTGGGTTATCGGCCCGCAGGCTGATGACGTCCCAGCTCTGATAACCTTTCTCTGCCACCAGTTTGTCGATCGCATGCTGGTAAGCCTCAATCACCGCCTCCGGGGCGGGATCCTGACCTAAATCGCGGTCCGCGTCCCAGCGTTCAAAACGTACGCCTTTGGCGTTGAGCTGCCGGGCGATCTCGGCGGCGTCGGTGCTGTGCCACTTTGGTTGACTGGCGTCTTTATCAGAATAGACAGTTAATGCGCTCATGAAGGGATCTGCTCCGGGTTTATCTCGTCAAACTGGTGAACCTGATGGTGATGGCTTGCCCCGTCATCATCGCCGCGAATCAGCTGCAGGCTACGAAAGCCTGCCTGTTCAGCCGCGTCCAGCTCCTGATGAATATCTGACAGGAACAGGATCTGCGACGGCGCGATGCCCGTTTGGGCCGCAATGTTCTGGTAAGACGCCACCTCGCGCTTGGCGCCGATGTGGGTATCAAAATAGCCGCTGAACAGATGAGTAATATCACCTTCGTCGCTGTAGCCAAATAACAGTTTCTGTGCGGCGACCGATCCCGAGGAATAAACATAGAGATCAATCCCTTGCGCTTTCCATTTTTCCAGCGCAGGCAGGACGTCCGGGTAGAGGTGGCCGGTAAAGTCGCCATTCACGTAGCCATCGTGCCAGATGATCCCCTGAAGCGCTTTGAGCGCGGTGGATTTACGGTCTTCATCCATAAAGGCAAAGAGGGCGTCAATAAGCTCGCTGACGCTGGCGTGCGGGTTACCGATTTCATCGCGCAGATTGTCCAGAATGGATTTGACCGGCTCGGCGTACTGCTGCGCGGTGACGAACGCCGCCAGCCGCTCACGCGCGTAGGGGAACAAAACATCGTGGACAAAACGGATATCGCTGGTGGTCCCTTCAATATCCGTCACAATTGCGCGAATCATACTCTCTCCAGTTGTCGTAAACGCATTTCGCATTCAAAAAGAAATTCAAGTCCTTCCAGATGGCGGCGGGCCTCGGCCACATCGCGTCCCCAGCAGGTTAAGCCATGACCGCGCAGAAGAAAACCATAATTAAGCGGGCGTTCCTGCGCGTAATGGGCGATTCGCGAGGCGAGGGCGTCGATATCCTGGTCATTGTCAAACACCGGGATGGAGACGGTATCCAGATGGGTGGCCTGTCCGGTAAGCGATTTTTGCATCTCAAAGCCGCTGATGTTCAGCTCGGTTTCCCTGACCAGACGTGACAGCACCGTCGCGTTGACGGTGTGAACGTGCAGGACAGCGTTGGCCTCGGGGAACAGGCGATAAATGAGGGTGTGTAGCCCGGTCTCTGCCGACGGCTTGCGGCCTGACGGCGCACGGTTTGTGGCGATCTCGACCTGCAGAAAATCCGCCGTGGTCAGGCTGCCTTTGTCTTTACCGGATTCGCTCAACCAGCAGAGGTGTTCATCCTCTCGCACAGACATGTTGCCACCGGTGGCGGGTGCCCAGCCTTTGGCGCCAATCCAGCGGCAGGCGTCGACAAGTTGTGTGAGTTGCAGGTTGTCTGCCATTGCCTTTTACCTCTCGACCAGGAATATTGATATGGTATAGACGTCTAAGCGTCTTGATTGCCAAATGGTAACATCGTGTTATAGTGGCAGCAACATAAGTATTACATGCAGGCACCGCATAATGAGTAATAACGCATTGATTCCTCAGAGTAAACTTCCTAATCTCGGCACCACCATCTTTACGCAGATGAGCGCTCTGGCACAGCAGCACAACGCCATTAATCTCTCTCAGGGATTCCCGGATTTTGACGGACCGGCCTGGTTGCAGGAACGACTGGCGTACCACGTTGCGCAGGGAGCAAATCAGTATGCGCCGATGACGGGCGTGCAGGCGCTGCGGGAAGCCATTGCAGATAAAACGGCGGAATTGTATGGCCATAAACCGGATGCGAATAGCGACATCACGGTGACGGCAGGGGCGACCGAAGCGCTGTATGCGGCCATCACCGCGCTGGTGCGCGCGGGCGATGAGGTCATCTGTTTTGACCCCAGTTACGACAGCTACGCGCCTGCGGTTGAACTCTCTGGCGGCGTGGTGAAACGCGTGGCGCTGCAGCCGCCGCATTTCCGCCCGGACTGGCGGGCGTTCACTGCGCTGCTGAGCGATAAAACGCGGCTGGTGATCCTGAATACGCCCCATAACCCGTCTGCGAGCGTGTGGCAGAAAGCCGATTTTGCCGCGCTGTGGCAGGCCATTGCCGAACGTGAAATTTATGTCCTGAGCGACGAGGTGTATGAGCACATCTGTTTTACTAAAGAAGGGCACGCCAGCGTGCTGGCCCATCCGCAGCTTCGTGAACGTGCCGTGGCCGTGTCGTCATTTGGCAAAACGTACCATATGACCGGCTGGAAGGTGGGGTATTGCGTGGCACCTGCCGCCATCAGCGCTGAATTACGTAAGGTACACCAGTACCTGACGTTTGCGGTGAATACCCCGGCTCAGCTGGCGCTGGCGGACATGCTACGCGATGAACCACAGCATTATCGCGACCTGCCGGATTTTTACCGTGCACGCCGGGATCTGTTTGTGACCGCACTGGCTCAAAGCCGCCTGGAAATTTTGCCTTCCGAAGGGACGTACTTCCTGCTGGCTGACTACAGCGCCATTTCCGATCTGGATGATGTCAGTTTCTGCCAGTGGCTGACAAAAGAAGTCGGCGTGGCCGCTATTCCGTTGTCGGTGTTCTGCGCCGATCCTTTTCCGCATAAACTGATTCGTCTCTGCTTTGCGAAGCAGGAATCGACGCTACTGGCCGCGGCAGAGCGTTTGAACACGCTCTGATTATTTCACCGTCCAGGCTTCTGAGTAACGACGGTCTGCAAACAGTTCCAGCAGGCCGTTGATTTGTTTGAGACGCAGCACCTCGTCACCATCCATACCGAGCTCTTCGCTAATTCTTTCATTGCTCCAGCCAAGCTGCGCAAGTTCTCGAACGATTTCAGACATCGCGTTAATTTGATGCCGCCCGCGTGCGCGGTTGTGTCGGATGGTCGAGGCCATGCGGTCATATTTACCGAGTCGTTCCTGACGCAGGCACGTGACAGGCAGGTAACCCTTCAGCTTGCGCTTTAACGCAGCCCGACTTTTGCCAATCTCATGACGATGAAAACCATCCACAATTTCATAATGTTGGGGTTCGTTTTCTGTTACAACAATAGGCTGGGTGAATCCATCAAGTTCCAGCGACTTAATGAGCAACCGTTTTTCCGGTGGGGCAACATTATTGGGGTTGTAATCGTTAGCCGTGATAGCGTCCTGTTTGATCCACAATACGCAGTCGATGGGTTGATCGTTAAACGGGCTATATTTATGCAGTGCCTGGCGAAAGGCATTAATGGCGTTAATTTGGTCCTCTTCAGGAAGTGACTGAAGGTACGTTTCGATTTCGTTGATTATTCTTTGTCGCATAAAATGCCCCACTCCTTGCGTTTTGCCTTCACTCTGTCGCTGTAGCGCTGATAATGTTTGGGTTTGTTTGGGCTGAAAGACAGCGCTCTGCACCAGTAGTCGTTATTAAGTAAAACCTTACAAACGCGGCGCCATGAAGGGATGTCTTTGGCACCGATATCGCCCTCCTGGGTATCGGGAATATCCTCCATGCCCCTCTTCTGGTACCAGTGCAGATATATGGCGATTTTATTGCGGTAATGCTCGGCCGTATTCTGCGGCATGCTGTCGAGAAGCAGCAGGGCATATTCCCGCCAGCAAAGATGGTCCGGCTTGAGTATTTTGCGGTGGCCGTAAAAATGGTTGTCGTGCCCGGCGTAAATTCCGCCGCTGCGCGCGCCGCTGACGCGTGCGCACATGGTCGCCCAGCGTTCGGGATCTACAACATGATAGAGCCATAAGCCCTGACGCTGTTCCGGGCCAAAAGGTTCGCAGATGCGCATATAGCGCGGTGGTACGCCGGCCTGATACATAAGGTCATAGAGTGTGTTATAGCTATTGCCGGTTTTTGCAAACCAGGTCCAGATATCCGCGGTTTTCCAGTCGTAGAGAGGATAGATATACCAGGCATGCCCACCCGGGGCGACGGTCGTCCAGGGTTTATCATCGGCAAAGCGTTGTTTACGCGCTGATGCGATAGCCAGAAAACGGTTGTATGACTCATCGGCGCGTATCCCGACCATGACGGCGGCCGGTCGGTTGAGAGAGAACCAGTCCGAGAAACTGCGCACAAAGGTCTCAAAAGACATTCCCCCCTGGTAAAAGGGGAAAAAGGCGGGATCTGTTATGGCATCGTCAGGCGGTTGCCGTACCCACTCGGTATTGGGTTCCCAGCATTGCCACTCTGGCTGGAATTGCGACAGGGAATTTTGCGTGGTGAGGGGAAGCGCGACCCACCAGAAACGATCGATGACATCGCTGTATAAGGCGCGCATATGTTCGACATGATTAATGGTGTAAGTAAATTGCGCTTCCCAGTCTATAAAGAGAACGTCTATTTTGCGTTTCATTTTACGAGCGCATAATGCCGTCAGATGTAACATGACGGTGGAATCTTTTCCCCCTGAAAAAGAGACACACACCCTGGATAAATTCTCCAGGGTCCATTTTATTCGCTCTTGCGTGGCATCGACTACGTTTTGATTCAATGGAAATTTGTAAAGTGACATATCAATCCATTACTGAGTGATACTGATCAGATGGCGCATGAATAATGGGGATGATACTCTTAGAAAGAAGATAATTATAGGTAAAAATTAATCATATAATTACGCTAAATACATTTCCCTTGTGAATGCATTAAAAGTAACTGACTGCTGTAAACAGTCAGTTATAATTATTGGGGTAAGTTTAAGTCATCAATAAAATTGGAGAAGGAAGCATTATTCAGTGCTGAGCGATTGTACATCATATAAACCGGGACTGTCGGGAAGGTAATGTCAGTCTCAATCTTACGGAGATTTAATGCCGGGCCATACTGCTCAAAGGCTGGCGTAGGGGCTAATCCAATCAGATCGGAATTGCCTATCATCGACAGCAGTGAGATAAACGAGTCGCTGCGGAACAGGATATTTCGTTCGGGAAGCAGTTGCTCAGTATGCTCCTGAAAATTCTTTACGCTCAACTCATCACTCAGGAAGGCCGTAAATTTTTCCTGAAGAATTTCGTCACGCGTCGCCTGTAAACCCAGGCGGGGGTGATCCTGACGGCAAACCAGCGTAAAAGACATCTGCTGGAACAAGCAGCAGGCCGTTGAACGGCTATTCAGCGGGGCGAAAGAGAAGACAAGGTCCGCTTTCCGGTATGCCAGCAGGTCTTCTGCTGAGTCCGGGGCAAGGAAGACATCATGCAGCTCAACCTGATAGTTATACTTCTCGATCAGGATTTTCATCGGATCCAGCATGATTTTAGGCGTCATAAACTGCGGACCGTAAATGACAAAGCTCTTCTTCAACCCGTTGCTGTGCATCATATTGATGGTTTGCTCAAGCTGATTGAGGTTTTGTTCAAGATGATGATGAAGGTTGACGCCAACCGTAGTGGGGGTGATGCCCTTACCTGAACGAATAAACAAGGGATCGTTGAGTTGTCCGCGCAGACGCTGCAATGACTGACTCACTGCTGAGGGAGTAATATAGAGCGTCTCAGCCGCTTTACTGATACTCAAATGTTGATAGATACATTCAAAAATGACTAGCAGGTTGAGATCAAATTTTTTAAGATCGTAGAGATTTGCCATGTGTCGTCCTGATGATGTCGTGTTTGCATGAGTTATCACATCACTGATAACTATAGTTTGAAGTTAACCATTTACAATCCTTTCGGTTAACTCTCTTAATTTTAAATTAAACGCGTCTTAATATATCACGACGTCAGATTATTAAAATAGTACTTCAAAGATGATTAAGATAATTTTATCTCACTAAGAGGCACTTTAATTGACAATTTTCATTTATATATTGAGTTATTTTTATAATAAAAATTAATTTATAACGCCCCGTCATTATGTTCGAAACTGCCTATCACAGCCATAGGCAGGAATGCCTCTCCCGTGGATTGCTCAAGCCTGGCACGGATGGTGTAATTAAACGGCTGTTACCACCTTGATGTTAAGGGCGTAGAGCGCAACGCAACGCCAGCTTAAGCTGGCACTGAATGTACCTGCGGGGAATTCAGGTAAAAGGGCCGCCCGTAGAGGCGGCCTTTTTACTTTTGGCGTTTCCTTTAAAAGGTTCACCTTACTGTCTTGTTGATGTTGTTAGGTATGGCTGATTGATTTGATAAAGCAAACGCATTAGCCCCGATGAGCAAAGTTAGTTACCTTACATCTCAACGAAAACACGGAGGAAGTACAGATGTCTTTGATTAATACCAAAATTAAACCTTTCAAAAACCAGGCGTTCAAAAACGGTGAGTTCATTGAAGTCACTGAGAAAGATACTGAAGGTCGCTGGAGCGTGTTCTTCTTCTATCCGGCTGACTTTACCTTCGTTTGCCCGACCGAACTGGGTGACGTGGCTGACCACTATGAAGAACTGCAGAAGCTGGGCGTAGACGTTTACTCTGTCTCTACCGATACCCACTTCACCCACAAAGCGTGGCACAGCAGCTCTGAAACCATCGCGAAAATTAAATACGCGATGATCGGCGACCCGACTGGCGCCCTGACCCGTAACTTCGACAATATGCGTGAAGATGAAGGTCTGGCCGACCGTGCGACCTTCGTTGTTGACCCGCAGGGCATTATCCAGGCTATCGAAGTTACCGCTGAAGGTATCGGCCGTGATGCGTCTGACCTGCTGCGTAAAGTGAAAGCCGCTCAGTACGTGGCTTCCCACCCAGGCGAAGTGTGCCCGGCGAAATGGAAAGAAGGCGAAGCGACGCTGGCTCCATCTTTAGACCTGGTCGGCAAGATCTAAGTCTGCAAAGCCTGGCGGCGCCGCGTTTGCACAGGCCTACAGTATCGTAGGGCGGGTAAACGAAGTGCCACCCGGCAATCCATGGGCGCGCCCGCGCCCATTTCATTAGCACCATGATGCAAGTTGCATTCAGGCCGCCCCTATAAGGCAGCTTGCATGATGACGTCTTAAGAGAGGGAAGAACAATGCTCGACGCGAATATGAAAACCCAGCTCAAGGCCTACCTTGAGAAACTGACCAAACCTGTTGAGCTGATTGCCACGCTGGATGACAGCGCGAAATCGGCAGAGATCAAGGAACTGCTGGCAGAGATCGCTGAACTGTCACCGAAAGTGACCTTCAAAGAAGACAATACGCTTGCAGTCCGTAAGCCTTCTTTCCTGATCGCCAACCCGGGTTCTGATCAGGGGCCGCGCTTTGCCGGCTCTCCGCTGGGGCATGAATTTACCTCACTGGTGCTGGCGCTGCTGTGGACCGGTGGGCATCCGTCTAAAGAAGCGCAGGCTCTGCTGGAGCAGATCCGCGACATCGACGGTGATTTCGAGTTTGAAACCTATTACTCACTCTCCTGTCACAACTGCCCGGACGTGGTGCAGGCGCTGAATCTGATGTCGGTGCTGAACCCGCGCATTAAACACACGGCGATTGACGGCGGTACGTTCCAGAATGAGATCACCGAGCGTAACGTAATGGGCGTGCCGGCGGTCTATCTGAATGGTCAGGAGTTTGGTCAGGGCCGCATGACGCTGACGGAAATTGTTGCCAAAGTGGATACTGGCGCAGAAAAACGCGCAGCAGAAGCGCTGAACAAACGTGATGCCTACGATGTACTGATCGTCGGTTCCGGCCCGGCGGGCGCGGCAGCGGCGGTTTACTCCGCGCGTAAAGGGATCCGTACCGGTCTGATGGGCGAACGCTTTGGTGGTCAGGTACTGGATACCGTGGACATCGAAAACTACATTTCCGTGCCGAAAACCGAAGGCCAGAAACTGGCTGGCGCACTTAAAGCGCACGTCAGCGACTATGACGTGGATGTCATCGACAGCCAGAGCGCCAGCAAGCTGGTTCCTGCTGCGGTCGAAGGCGGTTTACACCAGATTGAAACGGCATCCGGCGCGGTGCTGAAAGCGCGTAGCATTATCATTGCCACCGGCGCGAAATGGCGCAACATGAACGTTCCGGGTGAAGATCAGTACCGCACCAAAGGTGTGACCTACTGCCCGCACTGTGACGGTCCGCTGTTTAAAGGTAAACGCGTAGCGGTGATCGGCGGCGGTAACTCCGGCGTGGAAGCGGCTATCGACCTGGCGGGGATTGTGGAACATGTGACCCTGCTGGAGTTCGCGCCAGAGATGAAGGCCGACCAGGTTCTGCAGGATAAAGTTCGCAGCCTGAAAAACGTCGACATCATCCTGAACGCGCAGACCACGGAAGTGAAGGGCGACGGCAGCAAAGTGACCGGCCTGGAATACCGTGACCGCATCAGCGGCGACGTGCATAGCGTTCAGCTTTCGGGGATTTTCGTGCAGATTGGTCTGCTGCCAAACACCACCTGGCTGGAAGGCGCGATTGAGCGCAACCGTATGGGCGAGATCATCATTGATGCGAAATGTGAAACCAGCGTAAAAGGCGTCTTCGCCGCAGGTGACTGTACGACCGTGCCGTACAAACAGATCATCATTGCCACGGGCGAAGGTGCGAAAGCGTCCCTGAGTTCGTTTGACTATCTGATTCGCACCAAAACAGCATAAAAAAAAGTAAGACGATACCTGCAGTAGCCACCTCATCATGGGGTGGCTTTTTTATTGGTTTTTTTTATTCTCAATTATTGTCGTGATTGAACGCTTCATGCGTTAACTACCTGCTTCGATCAAAGAAATTAATAAGCCTGCTGATAATATCTCGTCGTTTTCTGTTGATAAATATTTATATTTCACATGAATGATAAAGATATATTCACACCTTCAATATATGAGGCGTTAACACCCTTTGAAATAAAGGGGTTGATGTTTCGTGATTTCTTCAACGCGGCGGATATGACCTCGCGATGCGCCTCGTTACGCTATTTTTTCCCTGAGAGTGAGTCCTGGCCGCAGGATGAGGCGTTAAACGTCGAGTATGACTTTAATGCGCTGTTTGTCGGCCCGGCGACGCTGCTGGCGCCACCTTATGCCTCGGTTTATCTGGACGACGAGCCTCTGCTGATGGGGGCGACGACGCTGAGCGTGCGCGAATTCCTGCAGAGCATTGGGCTCTCCGTCACCGCGGAAAATAGCGTCCCCGACGACCATATCAGCTATGAAATTGAATTGGCCGTGATGCTATTAGTGCATGCCAGACATTCACCGCAATATCATGAAGCACTTACCCGTTTTGTCCGCGCGCATCTCGAATTATGGCTCCCGGCATTTATCGCAAAAATAAAGGATTGTGCGAAAACAGCCGTAATTAAATGCCTCGCCGTGCTACTGACTAATTGGTTTGATGAATTAAAAACGAGAGTAATATTATGACTATTGATAAAGGGCAGCTTAACCGGCGCTCCTTTTTAAAAGGACTGATTGCGCTAGGTACCGTCGCCGCATTACCCGGCGGATTATTATCCTCCCGATGTGCCATGGCACAACCGCCCATTCCGTTTAACCCGAAAACCTACAAAATCTTCCGTAACGCCTGTCCGCGTAACTGCTATGACACCTGCAGCTTAAAAACGTGGGTGAAAGATGACGTGATTACCTTCGTCGAGGGGGCAAGCGAATCCACCTTTACCCACGGTGCGCCGTGCGTGAAAGGGCTGACCTACCCGCGCCGGGTCTACTCGCCGGACCGTATAAAATACCCGATGATTCAGGACGGACGCGGCAGCGGCAAATGGCGACGCATCTCCTGGGATGAGGCCATGCAGCGGATCGCCAGCAAGATGCTGGAGATCAAAAAGAAAGATGGCTCCCTGCTTGGCCTGGCGCTGACCAAATATTCCGGCAACCTGGGGGTGATGAGCTATGCCGTGGAGGGGATGATGTCCTCGCTCGGCTACACCACGCGTTTTGCCGGTACGCCGTGCTGGCCTGCGGGCATTGACGCACAGCACTACGACATGGGCGACATGTGGTGTAACGACCCGGAAGATCTGGTTAAAGCCAAATACATTATCCTCTGGGGGGCGAACCCGGCCTGGTGCTCCATGCACACCATGAAGTACATCTATCAGGCCCGCGAGAAAGGGGCGAAAGTGGTGGTTATCGATCCGCTGTTCTCGCAAACTGCCGCGAAAGCCGACCTCTATCTGCGCGTGCGTTCAGGTTCAGACGGTGCGCTGGCGCTGGGTATGGCGCGCCATCTGGTGGACACCGGCCGCGTGGACCAGGAGTTCGTCAATCATTTCGCGCACGGGTATCCGGAGTTTGAGCAGTACTTGCTCAACAACATCACGGTAGAGTGGGCATCGGAAATTTGTGGTCTGGCGCCGGATGTGATTCGCCAGCTTGCCGAGGAGTTCACGGCGGTTAAGCCCTCCACCGTCTGGATTGGCTACGGTATGCAGCGCCACGTGAACGGCGGTGCGAACGTGCGTGCGATTGATGCCTTTGTCGCCATGACCGGCAATATCGGCGTAGAAGGCGGTGGCGCTCGCTACGGCCATCTGCAGACCTGGGGCTATAACTACCACGCAATGACGCAGACACCCCCGGTGGGTTCTGTAGGGATGGAAGGGGCATCAGGCCCGGTGGGCGAGTTTGTCAGCGATAGCGGCGAAAAGCGCAAGTACTCTGACCGCGCGCTCAACCTGAACCAGACTGCGCAAAGCATTCTGGACGCCAACGATCCCCCTATCCGCATGCTGTGGGTGGCTTGTAAGAACCCGTTTGCCCAGGACTTCGACCGCAACAAGATGAAAAAAGCGTTCGACAAGCTGGAAATGGTGGTGTGCGTGGATCAGTTCTTTAACGAGACGGTTCAGCACGCGGATATCGTTCTGCCTGTCACCACCACCTTCGAGCACTGGAGCGCCTCTTCGTCTTACTGGCACTACTGGCTGACGGTAAACGAACCTGCCATCAAGCCGATGTACGAATGCAAGAGCGACCTGGATATTGCCGTGTTGCTCTCCCGTACCATCAACAAAATGGAACCGGGCTCTTGCACCTTCCCACAGGATGTTGACCAGAAAAAATGGCTGGATCTGGAATTCAACGACGGGCTGGCGAAGCAGTTTGGCATCAGCTCCTGGGACGATCTGCTGAAGGGGCCGGTGAAGGCCAAAATGCCGAGCAGCGCAGCCTGGCACGATCGGAAGTTCAAAACGCCGTCAGGCAAGTATGAGTTTTTATCCGCGCGCTGCGAAGAGAACGGCCATAAAGCACTGCCGGAATATCTGCCAGCCGCAGAAGGTAAACTGCCGTTCCAGCTCTTTACGCCGCACCTGCAGTACGGCCTGCATTCGCAGTTCGTTAACCTTGACTGGATGCAGGTCTTCTGGCCGGAGCCCTTTGTCTATATCCACCCGGTTGCTGCGAAGAAAAAGGGGATCCGAGACCTGGCGACAGTGCGGGTATTCAACGAGATCGGCGAGGTTCAACTGCGTGCCAAAGTCACCACCAATGTACCGGAAGATTTCCTGGTCATGTACGAATCCTGGTTCAACAAGCTCAGCTATAACGTGCAGAACGTGGTGAAAGATACCCCGGCCGATATGGGTAAAATGGCCACCGGTGCACCGGGCGCGGCTATTCACGATCAGTTTGTCGATATTGTCCTCATTGCCAATGAAGGAGCGGACGCATGAGACGCGCATTTTTAGTGAACAGTGATAAATGTATTGGTTGCCGCGGATGCGCCATGGCCTGTAAGAGCTTCAACCAGCTCGAACCCGAACGTTTCTGGCGCTATGTCTACCCGCTGGATAAAGAAATTTACCCGCATGAGGAGCGTGCGTTCTTTTCGCTGGCCTGTAACCACTGTGAAAACCCCGCTTGTCTGGCGGCGTGCCCGGTGGAAGCCTACACCAAACGTGATGATGGCGTGGTGGTGCATAATCCTGAGCGCTGCATCGGCTGTAAAAACTGTATCCGCAATTGTCCGTATGGCGCTCCGCGCTTCAATGAGGAAACGCAGAAGGCCGAGAAGTGCAGCATGTGCTATGAGCGACTGGATATCGGCTTGAATCCTGCCTGCGTTAACGCCTGTCCGGTTGGGGCGCTGACCCTGATCGATCTGGATGCCGATCCGCTGCCAAATAATGCCGTGCAGTATCCGCCGGGCTTCCCAAAAATGCCGCAGCTTAATCCGGGTACGCGCTTCATTCTGGCACGCCAGCCGAAACAGCCGGGGGACAAATAATGGAAAAGTACGAACTGCCGTTGGTGATTTTTACCGTGCTGAGCCAGATGTCCGTTGGGATGACGCTGCTGTTGAGCTGGCGCACGCTGCGTGGCGAAGTGCAGGGCAACCGTCTTCACTGGCTGATCACGGGGCTGATCCTGGGGGTTGCCTCCATCGCCGCGGTATTGCATCTGGCGCACCCGGAACACGCTTATAATGCGTTAATCAACCTGAAACATGCCTGGCTGAGCCGTGAGATTCTCGGCGCGACGCTTTATGGCGGCACAATTGGCCTGGCTTTCCTTACGAAAGGCAATAAAGGCGCAGCGCTGCTGGCGTCCCTGTTCGGGATACTGCTGGTGGTGGTGCAGGGGATGACCTACGCCGCGCCGGCGATGCAGGCCATTGCCAACGGCATCACCATGATGCTGTTCTTTGCCACCGTCTGGGTGCTGGGTTGTGCAGCCACGCCGCTGCTCGGGATGAAAGCGTCAGCTGTCGCACTGCGTCAGGGCATTATCGCCCTGATGGCGCTGCTGATTGCCGCTCCGGTACTCTGGCTCAGCGGCGGCACCATCATGAAAATGACCGCTCACGCCTGGTTAAGCTCGCCGCTCTATCTGGGCAGCCTGCTGTGCTGCGTCGTGGGGTTCACGTTGTCGCTAAGGCGCCATCCGATGCAGAAAGCCGTATTTGTTATCCTGCTGGTGGGCGTGGTGCTCAGCCGCCTGACCTTCTTCGGTGATACCGTCAGTACCATCGTCAATATTGGTCATCTGTACTGATAAACAAAACCCCGCGCAAGCGGGGTTTTTTTTGGGCAGTTAACGGACCACCATCACCGGAATGTGGGTATGGCGGATCACGCTGGAGGCGTTTGACCCCAGCAGGTGAGTGGTGATGGAAGGATTGCGTGAACCGATCACCACCACGTCTGCATTCAGCTCCGCGGCCAGTTCATTGACGGCATCGCGTACGCTACCGAACCGGACGTGGGTTTTGATGCGCGACGGGTCGATGCTGAAATGCCCGACCATGGTTTGCAGGCGCGTCTCGGCTTCGTGCTGTAAGTGCTCTTCGAAGCGACGCACATCGGCGGCAAAGCGGTGCAGACTCAGGCTGGCGGAGCCCGGCAAGACATGTAAAAGGTGAATAATACCGTCCTGCTGTGCGAGAAATTCCGCGTGACGCACTGCTTTGTCACTCAGTTCCATTTCAAAAACATCAACCGGCATAATGATTCTCTGATACATACCCGTTTCTCCTTGTTTATAAACGCTGAAATCATTCAACCACAAAATAGTTATGGATTCTGTAATCACTCCGTCAATTTTGATGACGATCGTGATGCCGCGAAAAAAATCATTGCGCAGCGTGCGGGGCAGAGCGGTGACGTGAGCGTTCACCAGTGGCGTTCAAGGTAAAGCACAGCCGAGACGATGATGGCCACAAAAAGTAAAAAAATGAATGTGATCACCACTATCTCACCCATGACCGTCCCCACGGCACCAAAACAGATTAAGCGTGTATTAAGGGGGATAAGGGTGATATAGGAAAATCAGGTGAATTTGCGGAAAGAGGATGCGGGTGCATCCTCTGTGCAAAGCGAGTGGGCGCTTGTTCAGAAGGGATTAACGCAGGTAATCGCCCGCAGCTTCTGGCTGGTAGAGCAGCTCCAGCACTTCCAGATGAGTGGAGGCCCCGCCCGGTAAATCCCAGTGGATGGTATCTCCTGTGCGCAGTCCCAGCAGTGCGGCGCCGACAGGGGCAAGAACCGAAAGCTGCGCGCTGCTGTCAGTCATCTGAGCCGGATAAACCAGCGTACGGGTCAGCTCTTCACCGGTGGTCAGGTTGCGGAATTTTACCCGGCTGTTCATGGTGACCACGTCATGCGGCATTGACTCAGGTGTGCACATCTGCGCGCGGTCAAGTTCCTCATTCAGGGCATCGGCCACCGGAAGTGAGGCGAATTCGGCTTTTTCCAGCAATCGGTCGATACGTTCTGCGTCGAGTTCATTGATGATAATGGTGGGTCTGGACATTTTTTACTCCATGTCGTTAATGCTGCGTCTAACGCAGAAACCAATCCAAAAGAAAACCCTCGCCGTCTGGCAGCGAGGGTTTAACTTACCCGATGATACTGGCTGAACGCTCAAGTTTGAAGTGATGAAGGTCACATTCATGTCCCATATGAATTTTCGCTGAAATTTATTCAGTCTTAATTCCAGGCGGATTGCGTTACGCTGAGTATCCTGAACCCGGGTGTTGCGCGAAGCATTATGCGTGTCTGCCCCATCAACGAGAGAGCACTATGTATTTCTATCAACCGTCTCAGGGGCACGGCCTGCCGCATGACCCGCTGAACGCCATTATTGGTCCCCGTCCGATTGGCTGGATCTCCTCTTGCGATCGGGCCGGTCAGTTGAATCTCGCGCCGTATAGCTTCTTTAACTGTTTTAACTATCGCCCGCCGATCATCGGCTTTTCCAGCAACGGCTGGAAAGACAGCGTGCGAAATATTCACGAGACAAAGGAGTTTGTCTGGAATCTGGCGACGCGCGATCTCGCACATGCCATGAATCAAACCTCGGCTACGCTTCCTCACGATCGGGATGAATTTACCTTTGCAGGATTAACCCCCGCCGCAAGCCAACTGGTGAGTGCTCCCCGAGTGGCGGAAAGCCCGGTCAATTTTGAGTGCCGCCTTTCTCAGTGTATTCAGCTTACCGGAGCCGATGGCACCCCGGTTGATACCTGGCTGGTGCTGGGTGAAGTGGTGGGGATCCATATAGCGGAAACGCTACTGGAAGAGGGGATATACCAGACGGCGAAAGCGCAGCCCATCCTGCGAGCGGGTGGGCCGACGGCGTACTATGGGATCAGTGATGAACACCGGTTCGATATGGTGCGCCCGGTGGTGGGTCAATAACCGGCTTTATCAATGACAAATTGTTTTCCGCAGTTACCAGGATGTGGCTGCGGGGCAAAGGACGTTGCGGAAAGCGGTTGGTTAATGGTGTCTGCTTTCAGCGAAATCTGCATCTCAGTGAGATACGCCGGGTTGCCATTGCAGGTCAGCTTAAAGGCTTTGATGTTTTCTTTGCCCCAGCTTTTGGCAATGGCGTTGTCAAAATCACGACGACTGACGGCTTTACCGTAGTTAGCCGCGAGGAATTGACCGACGGCACTGTTTTTCATTTCCTGATTCATTCTCACCATGGTGCCGAAATAGGCATCGGGATCAAAACCAAAACAGACGCCATGCTTGGCGTATTCGTACCGTTCCAGGCAGGAGTTTCCGCCCGCGCCCGGCATCACCTCGTTAAGTTTTGCCGCACCGGAAAGCGACAGCCCGGTTTCGGCAGCAGCACATTTGCGGCTGGCCTTTGCTTCCGGCATATTCGGGATGGGACGCGTGGCACAACCAAATCGCATCCATCGACGTTCATCCACGCCTCGTGCCGCTATCGATTTCGGCAGACCAGGCCATAACCCGTGGACGGTCAGAAAATCGGCTTTATTTTCGCTCTCTTTTTGCAGACGACATTCATCCGGTTCATTGCGGTTACGCTCAACCATGCTTTGACAAAACCCGGTTTGCCAGGACAGCGCCAGTACATAGCGATCGAAATCGCCATATTGCGTAGCGTTGAGCGGTTCTGCCTGTGCGGAGAAGACACTGAGTGCAAGCGCAACTGCGCCAGACGAGATAACGATATCCTTCCTGAACATGTGATTTCCTGATTGGTTGTGCTCGATTAATTTTTGGGAGTTATTAAAGCACAAAAAGCGCCAGCAGGCGCTTTTTGGAAATCAGGAATTTTACTTAGGCAGCGCCGGGAACCAGCACTTCGGTAGCAATAATGACGATGATCAGGCCAACCAGCACCGGGACTGACGTGCGTTTGACGACCTCAAACGGAGAGATTTTTGCCATACCGGCAACCGCAACGACCACGCCTGAAACAGGAGAGATAGTGCGACCCAGGTTTGAGGCCTGAAGCATCGGAATAGACAGGTAAGCCGGGTTGATGCCAGAGGAGTGAGCCAGCTTAGGGATCATCTCAACGAAGGCGTAAAACGGCGCGTTACCAGAACCGGTGGTCATCGCCGCCAGCATGGTCAGAACGACCAGCACCAGCATCAGGATAATACTGGCTGAGCCGAACGACGTGGCGATGGAGATCAGGCTCTGGATAAAGCCAATAGTGCTCAGACCCTGGGCAAACACGCCTGCCGCAACCAACAGCATCACCACGCCCGCGAAGGCATCCGCCATTCCACGATACGCTACTTCCAGGCCGGAGAAGACTTTTTGCGTGTTGAAACCGCGCACGAATTCCAGCACGGCAGCCAGCAGCATACAGATGACCAGAATAGTAATAATGTGCAGCTGTGGACCCCATTTGCCGTCAAAAATCAGCACGCCGATAATCGGTGTGAACGGCAAAATGGCGTAGAACGCTGGAGCGGTGGTGGTGATTTCGCTTACATCCATCATCTCATGGCTGATGTTCTCTTTTTTATCGAGATAGCGCTGCCAGAAGAAATGCGCGACCCCCATTCCCACAATGGCGACAATCGAGATCGGCAGCGTGGTCTTAAAGGCGAAGTCGATCAGCGACATCTCGGCTGCTTTGGCGGCCAGCACAACGTCGCCAGAGGTTGGGGAAAGAATAATGGCGGCCGGTGATGCGCAAATGGCTGCCGCTGCACCGCGGCTGATGCCCACGTTCACCATCACCGGGAACAGCGTGGCCATTAACAGTACGCCAAGACCGGTGGCCGATGAAACGGCCAGCGACATCAGACAGGCGAGGAAATAGGCGGCAACCATTAACAGATACGGAGAGTTAATATACTGCAGGGGTTTCGAGGCAAGCTTAACCACCATGTCATTAGCGCCGATATGGGTCATGTAGGCGGCAAAACCGCACAGCATCATGATCATCATACCGAGATCGCCGCCACGGCTCATGAGCAGTATTTTAATATATTCAACAATATCCGTGGCAGTATAACCCGTGCTGGCTGCGCTGGCAGGTAATACCTGATGCCCCATTAATGCGCTGACAATCAGGAGAGTTAAGCCGCCAACAAATAAAACGCCCGTGGCTGAGTACCCTTTAATGATGTAGCGGGCTACACCGACAATGACGACGACCCCAATAAGGAGTTCGATAAACGTAAGCATGATTTCCCCTGTATCCTGTGCCCTGAGGTAGAAAAAAATTAATAAAATAAGAAGGATGAAAATGTGCCGAATTAATGGCCTGCCCTTGCTGATTAAAATCAATAAATAGACGACTAAAGAACAGTATCACAGCGTTTTTGCCATGGCCCAGGCATTTATGTCATCAGGAAGTTGACCGCCAGAAACAGCGTAACATGTCTTTTTAATGATAACAAAATGTTAAAATTATGTGTTTTCCGGCCTGTTAATCGGGATGGATGAAAATGTTATAGACATACATATTGTAGGTTTATTTGGGCCAGCCTGAACGCTGCCTTAAGAATATTCCCGAAAAGAGGCCTGATATTTAGGAGTAGTGCTGATGCCGTTAAGACGTGGTTCAACTATTGTGTGGTAAACTTTGCTTCGAATATTAAGAATGGTAATTGCATTGTGAGCTTACGTAATACTTTTTTCTCTCTTTTATTGTTTATTTTTGGTCAGTTAACGTTTTCATCTGTTGCACAGGCAGAAGACAACGCGACGAATAAAGGCTGGTTCTCAACTTTTACGGATAATGTTTCGCAGACCTGGTCAGCACCTGAACATTATGATCTCTATGTACCGGCAATAACGTGGCATGCGCGCTTTGCTTATGACAAAGAGAAAACAGATAAATACAACGAGCGCCCGTGGGGGGCTGGTTTTGGTCAGTCACGCTGGGATGAGAAAGGAAACTGGCACGGCATCTATCTGATGGCCTTTAAAGACTCGTTTAATAAATGGGAACCGATTGGGGGTTACGGCTGGGAGAAAACGTGGCGCCCGCTGGCGGACGAGAATTTCCACGTCGGGTTAGGCTATACCGCAGGGGTGACGGCGCGTGATAACTGGAACTACATTCCGATCCCCGTGCTGCTGCCTTTGGCCTCGATTGGCTATGGCCCGGCAACGTTCCAGATGACCTACATCCCCGGGACGTACAACAACGGTAACGTTTACTTCGCCTGGATGCGTTTTCAGTTTTGACTGAAAAAAGGTTACCAGCTGGTGAAAAAACGCGCAGGCATTGATTCCTAAGCGATAAAAATCTGCCAGTGAAAATTAACGCGACTTTAGTCACTTTTTGTCAAAGATCCGCTGGACAAAAGGTCCCACAATTGTTGTACTGGTAACCGACACAGCATTTGTGTCGTTTTTTAATGTAAAGGTAATTTTGATGTCTAAGATTAAAGGTAACGTTAAGTGGTTTAATGAGTCCAAAGGATTCGGTTTCATTACTCCTGAAGATGGCAGCAAAGATGTGTTCGTACACTTCTCTGCAATCCAGTCTAATGGTTTCAAAACTCTGGCTGAAGGTCAGCGCGTAGAGTTCGAAATCACTAACGGTGCCAAAGGCCCTTCTGCTGCTAACGTAATCGCTCTGTAATTCAGACGCGTCAGCAAGAATTTCAAAACCCGCTCATTGAGCGGGTTTTTTTCGTTATGAATCAGCCAAGCAGGTACATTTTCAGGAAGCTGGCAACGATCAGTACGCTCAACAACACCATTCCTGCGCTCATCAGATTCTGTTTCATTCTGTCACCCTCGTTCAGTATGGCCTCCAGAGTGACAGAGAAAAATTAAGCCAACATTAACGCCCCGACGGTTAATGCGTGCTTACTGAGGAAAATAGCCAAAATGCGATCCCCGTCATCGCGAAGGATCCAAGCATGTTGATCGCGATATTCACCAGCGCCCAGCCGATACGGCCTTCCTGAAAGAGAAAAACCGTTTCCGCAGAAAAGGTTGAGAAAGTCGTTAAACCGCCACAGAACCCGGTGGTAATCAGGACCTTCCACATGGGATCGATGTGCGTCATCCGGTTAAACCAGGCCAGCCCCATACCAATGATAAAAGCACCAATCAGGTTGGCAGCCAGTGTCCCCATGGGAATCGCCTGGTGCAGGGGGTTAAACCGCATACTCAGGAACCATCTCGCAACGCTCCCTGTGCCTCCACCAATAAAAACAGCCAAAAGGAGTTGTAACACGCTAAATACCTGCTATTTGATGTGTAAGAGTAGCGAGTTTAACGCTGTTTATGATGAGGGGACAAATATGTATGTGGCGGTAGGGCAGTTTGCAGTCACGCCTGACTGGCAGGTTAATGCACTACAATGCGTGAACCTGATGACACAGGCCCGGCAGAAGGGCGCGTCGCTGTTGGTTCTCCCGGAAGCGCTGCTGGCAAGGGATGATAATGACCCGGATCTGTCCGTGAAGTCCGCGCAGCCGCTTGATGGCGACTTTTTACAGCCGTTGCTCACCGAGAGCGTGGGTAACGCGATGACGACCATCTTAACAGTGCACGTTCCTTCAGCGCCGGGGCGCGCCGTAAATACGCTGGTGGCTATCCGTGATGGCGTGATTATCGCGCGCTATGCCAAGCTTCATCTTTATGATGCGTTCAGCATTCAGGAGTCACGGCGTGTTGACCCTGGAGACCGCGTTGCGCCGTTAATTGATATTGACGGGTTTAAGGTTGGGTTAATGACCTGCTACGACCTCCGTTTTCCTGAGCTGGCATTGCATCTGGCCCTGCAAGGGGCAGACGTACTGGTATTGCCTGCTGCATGGGTTAAGGGACCGCTGAAAGAGCAGCATTGGGCAACGCTGCTTGCGGCGCGCGCGCTGGACACGACCTGCTATGTCGTTGCTTCCGGGGAGTGTGGCAATAAAAATATCGGGCAGAGCAGGGTGGTTGATCCACTGGGAGTCACGGTTGCCGCAGCAGCGGAAGCGCCGGTGCTGCTGATGACGGAGATATTTTTAGAAAGAATTGCGCTTGCGCGTCAGCAATTACCTGTTCTTCGTAACCGACGCTTTGCGCCACCGCAATTAATGTGATGTTTTTTTCAACAATGCTTGATTCACCTTGTTACAGATTGCTATTGTGTGCACGCGCCAAATGACCGTTAATACAGTCAGGTTTTGGCGCTGAATGCAGCCTGTTTTATGTAAAGAAGGTATCTATGGGTGAGATTAGTATTACCAAACTGCTGGTGGTTGCCGCACTGGTCGTCCTGCTGTTTGGTACCAAGAAGTTACGCACGCTGGGTGGTGACCTGGGGGCTGCCATCAAAGGCTTTAAGAAAGCGATGAACGACGATGATGCAGCCGCGAAGAAAAGCGCTGAGGACATCCCGGCAGAGAAGCTTTCTCACAAAGAGTAATAGCAATGCCTGAGGGCTTGCGAAAAAAAACCGGCTCATCAGGCCGGTTTTTTTGCATTACTGTAAATGGATATTACAGCACTATTTGACTTCTTCGCCTTTTGCCTGCATGTCAGCATGGTAAGAAGAGCGAACAAACGGACCGCATGCTGCGTGGGTAAAGCCCATCGCCAGCGCTTCGGCTTTCATCTCATCAAACTCATCCGGGCTGACGTAGCGCTGTACCGGCAGATGGTGACGGCTTGGCTGCAGATACTGGCCCAGCGTCAGCATGGTCACACCGTGGCGGCGCAGATCGCGCATCACTTCGATAATTTCGTCATTAGTTTCACCCAGACCGACCATCAGACCTGACTTGGTAGGGATATGCGGATGGGCTTCTTTAAAGCGCTCCAGCAGCTTCAGAGACCAGTTGTAATCCGCACCCGGTCGTACCTGACGATAAAGACGCGGCACGTTCTCCAGGTTGTGGTTAAACACATCTGGCGGCGTCGCGGTCAGGATGTCCAGCGCACGGTCCATACGGCCGCGGAAGTCAGGAACCAGCGTCTCGATTTTAATGTTCGGGCTTTTCTCGCGAATAGCAGTAATGCAGTCAGCGAAGTGCTGAGCTCCACCATCGCGCAGATCGTCACGGTCAACGGATGTGATGACCACATAACGCAGCGCCATGTCAGCGATGGTTTGCGCCAGTTTTTGCGGCTCGTTAGCATCGGGCGCGACCGGGCGGCCATGAGCAACGTCACAGAATGGGCAGCGGCGGGTACAGATGGCACCCAGAATCATAAACGTCGCGGTGCCGTGATTGAAACATTCAGCAAGGTTAGGGCAAGACGCTTCTTCACAGACGGAGTGAAGGCCATTCTTGCGCATCGCCGCTTTGATCCCCTGGATACGCGAAGAGTCAGCCGGAAGTTTGATTTTCATCCATTCCGGTTTTCTTAACAGCGCCTCGCGCTCGGTAGCCACGTTTTTAACCGGGATAAGGGCCATTTTATCGGCATCGCGGTATTTAACACCGCGTTCCATCACAATGGGTTTACTCATAGCGTGCGTGTTCCAGTTGCGAATATCGAAGGAAAGCGTTTCAATTCAAGGGAATGTTGTATTTATCAACTATTTTTGAACGAACGACAGGCAGTATATCATTGAAACGGCCATGAAAGCAGCCTGCCACGTCGCCAATTTGTAAAATAGTTGTTGTTTTGTGCCTTTCGCCCTGCTTGTGGCAGGGGCTTGTGCTGATACTCGCTGTCAGAAGGCCTGACGGATAATGCGGATGACGTTTTCCAGTACCGGATCGCGCAAACTGAGTTTGTTGTAATGCAGTGAAATCTCGATAGATTCCGCATTGAGCTGGCTGAGCGGAATACTCTCCAGCGACCAGCATTTCCGCAGCAGGTGATACAGGCGTGAAGGCATGATGCACAGCATATCGCTGCTGCCAATCAGGGAGGCGGTGGTAAACATATTGTAACTGCTGAAACTGATCTGACGTTCCGGGAAAATTTCATCAATGCGCTGGCGTAGACTATGGTTGGACTGCCCTTCGGTCATGAAAGACGAGTGGTCGTAATTGCGCAGGTTCTCAATGGTTAACGGCTCGCTGAGCGCGGGATGCTGCTGGCGGCAAACCAAAACCAGATTATCGGCATAAAGCACGTTTTGCCCCAGCGCTCTGGCGCTGAAGCTGCCGCTCTCAATAACCAGATCCGTCTGGAACTGGGCAAGCTGAACGTCAGGTTCGTTGAGTGGCACATTGCGCAGCAGAAGCTGGGGAGCATGCTCTTTCACGGCCTGGTAGATGGCGGGCATGACCAGCACGCCCACTGAAGGAGAGCAGCCGATGGTGATCGTTCTTTGTTTGTCATAGCTCCCGGTTAAATCCAGCGCACCCAGAATCGACTCCAGCCCCTGGCTGATGTATTCGTGGAGGTGGGTCGCATAGGCCGTCGGCGTGACGCCCTGGCCTTTACGGATAAATAACGGGTCAGGAAATATAGCGCGTAGCTTTTGAATCGACTGACTTATTGCCGATGGCGTGAGATTAAGAATTTTCGCAGCGTTAACGATACCCTTATGGACATATACTGCCTCAAAAATAGTCAGTAAATTGAGATCAATATTACGTAAAGTCCGAAAAATTTGTGGCTTGTCTTCGCCACCGGGTTCATTCAGTCGTTTGGCTGGTAAATTAGTAGACTCCACGCTTTCACTCCGTATACATTCACAACATGAATGATAGTTGAATTTATTTATTATGCTTGTAGAGATTCGTAAAGTGTTGGTTTTGTTTCACTTGTTTATCAAAAACAAACAGTTGTGTGATTATCACTCACGTTACTTAGCCTGTGTATGCCGTGCTGTCCCGAGGCTAAATAATATGTAACGGCAATATTCGGGCGCTTCGAAAATATAGAATCTGCGGATTATTGTAAAGCGTAAAAGCGGTAAATAAATAGTTGCCCGTCAAATTAACGGGCTCCCCTGTATGATATATTAAGCAGGGATATATTCATGCGGTGGATTGTTAAGTAGCGCTAACACATTCTTCAGAAGAACAGGGCGTATATTATCTGGCGTGGCGGTATCTACCCACTGGCGCATCTGCGTCATTTCCATACCGGCGTAGCCGCAGGGATTTATGCGCTGGAAAGGCGTCAGATCCATATTAATATTCAACGCCAGACCATGGAAGGAACAGCCTTTACGAATACGTAGCCCCAGCGAGCAGATCTTCATTTCGCCAACATAGACGCCTGGTGCATCAGCCCGCGGATGCGCGTCAATACCATATTCCGCCAGCGTGTTGACGACGGTTTGTTCCAGCAACGTCACCAGCTCACGCACGCCAAGCTTTCTGCGCTTCAGATTAAGCAGGACGTACATCACCTGCTGGCCCGGGCCGTGATAAGTCACTTGTCCACCCCGATCGCTCTGGATCACCGGGATATCGCCCGTCATTAATAAATGTTCCGCTTTACCGGCCTGACCCTGGGTAAATACCGGCAGGTGTTCAACCAGCCAAATTTCATCAGGGGTCGTGTCATCGCGTGAATCGGTGAAGTCATGCATAGCCTGGGAGACAGGCTCATAAGGTTGCAGCCCGAGATGACGGACCAGAATTTTATCCTGATACAAAACAGCGTCTCCGAAGACGAGGAACCAATGATGAGGGGGAGTATATCACAGCGGGGGAGAGGGGTTACCCGGTAAGCCGGGTAACCGCAAAGGGACTACAGCACCATACGCACAATTTCGATATTGCCGAGTTCTTCGTAGAGCGTCTCAACCTGTTCGATATGGGTCGCGGTGATAGTAATAGAAACCGAGTGGTAGTTGCCCTTGCTGCTTGGTTTTACTGACGGAGAGTAATCACCGGGCGCATGGCGCTGTACCACTTCAACCACCTGATCAACCAGCTCAGGTTTCGCCAGACCCATTACTTTGTAGGTAAATGGGGTAGGGAATTCAAGCAGTTCGTTAAGTTTGGTTTTCATGTCAGCTCCGGCGTAACGTCAAAAAGAATAACTCCCACGTCAGGTGGGAGTTATCAGGATACTTAGTATATGGGGATCAAAATCACACTTTCAAGTGTTCGATTTTTAGCCAAACCAGTGATGGAACATCAATTTAATGTAATCAATGATTTTGCCGAAGAAATTGCCTTCAGGAATTTCCTGCAGAACAACCAGCGGACGCTGATCGATAGTCTTGCCATCCAGCTGGAAGTTGATGGTACCCACGACCTGATTTTTCTGCAGCGGGGCATGCAGTTCGGTGCTGTTCAGGACGTAGCTGGCCTTCAGATCTTTCATACGACCGCGAGGAATGGTCAGGTACAGATCTTTATCAACGCCGAGGGAAGCACGGTCGTTGTCGCCGAACCACACTGGCTCAGACGCGAACTCTTTGCCTGCTTTCAGCGGATTCACGGTTTCGAAGAAACGGAAGCCCCAGGTCAGCAGTTTCTTGCTTTCGGTTTCACGACCTTTAAAGGTACGACCGCCCATCACGGCAGAGATCAGACGCATCTGGCCTTCAGTGGCAGAGGCCACCAGGTTGTAACCGGCTTTATCGGTATGACCTGTTTTGATACCGTCAACGTTCAGGCTGTTATCCCACAGCAGGCCGTTACGGTTGGTCTGGCGAATACCGTTGAAGGTAAACTCTTTCTCTTTATAGATGGAGTATTCGTTCGGTACGTCGCGGATCAGGGCTTGACCAATCAGTGCCATATCACGTGCGGAGCTGTACTGACCGTCTGCATCCAGGCCGTGTACGGTCTGGAAATGGCTGTTTTTCAGACCCAGCGCGGTGACGTAGCTGTTCATCAGACCGACGAAGGCATCCTGGCTACCGGCGGCGAAATCAGCCATTGCTACGCAGGCATCGTTACCTGACTGCAGGTTAATACCCCGGATTAACTGGGAAACTGGAACCTGCATACCGGGCTTCAGGAACATCAGAGAAGAACCTTTGAACACAGGGTTCCCGGTTGCCCACGCATCGTTACCAATGGTGACCAGATCCGTTTCTTTGAATTTACCGGCTTTCATGGCCTGGCCGATAACATAGCTGGTCATCATTTTGGTCAGGCTGGCCGGGTCACGGCGGGCATCGGCGTTCTGTTCTGCCAGAACTTTGCCAGAGTTGTAATCGATCAGGATGTAGGATTCCGCGTCGATTTGCGGAACGCCAGGGATCATGGTCTTGATATTCAGGTCATCAGCATGAGCAGCAGAGAGTGCTGCTGCGCAAAGGGCCGTGGTCAGCGCCATGCGCTGCACAAAACGAGCAGAAAAAGTGGTCTTCATGGTCAGAACTACGACATCCGTGATGGAATTAAAAAAAGTGCCTTACTATAGCAAATGATATTCAGGCAGGCATCCGACTTTAAGCATGAGTTTGTGAATGCGTTTTACACAAACTGACATTTCGGATACCGCCGATTAATTATTTTGCAACAGTGACGAAGGACTGCAGTTGTGCTTCGCTCTGCAAACGCTGTTGCAGAGACGCTGCCTGCGATTTACTGGCAAAAGGCCCCATCTGAATACGCCAGACCGCGCCGTTCTGCTCAACGCGTCCAGGTACGCCAAACTGCTGGCTTAGACGCTGTTGATACTGCTGGGCTCGGGCCTGATCGCTCACTGCCCCCACCTGAACGACAAAGCCGCCGCTGGCTGCTGCTGGCGCAGCGGCTGCCGCGCTTTGCGTGGTCGCTGGCGCTGTTACCGGCGCTGGCTGCGTCACCGGAGCCGCAACCGGGGCTGGCGTCGGCTCACTGCCTTCCAGCACGCCCGTCGCTAAGGTCGTCGGTGCGCCTAAAAAGCCGCTACTTTTTACCGGTGCGCCAGTGGAATCATCGCTTTGCAGCGTATCATTGCTGATTGGACGTATTTCTCCCGCCGGCTGAGAAGGCTCTGCCGGAGAAGAGACGCTGCCCATTCCGCCGTCAAGATTTGGGCGGTCTGGCAGAGCATAGGTCTGCTTCGCCACCGTCGTACAGGCGGTACCCGGCCCGGACAGCGAGCCATCCTGCGCCACGATAATCGGGTCAATGCGAACTTTGGTGTTGTTCGACGTGTTCAGGCGATCGGCAGACGCGCGGGACAGAGAAATCACCCGGTCATTACCATATGGACCACGGTCATTAATACGCACGACGATCATGCGACCATTAGCCAGGTTGGTGATACGCGCGTAGCTTGGAATCGGCAGCGTTGGGTGCGCGGCAGTGAGCTGCATGGGGTCAAATGTTTCACCGGATGCCGTGAGGTTACTGCCCGGTTCTGCATCATAAATGGCAGCAAAGCCCGCCTGGCTGAAGCGGGAAGGGTCCTGCACGATTTTGTAGCTTTTGCCGTCGCGCTCGTAATCCTGATTCGCGCTGGCATTCAGCGGTTCATAAACGGGATCGGCCCCACTGATTTCAACGATCGGACCATTACACACCGCAGGCTGCGGCGGCGCGACGGTTGCCTGTTGCTGACCATCATCACTTGTGCAGGCCGCAAGTAAACTTGCCGCGATGCAGATCCCCAGCCACTGCTTACGCATTCCGATCCCCTTATTTTTAAACGCTTTTTGACAACATTTTTCTGTGGGTATGGATCGACATCACGATCCCAAACCCGGCCATCAACACGATCAGTGCCGAGCCTCCGTAACTGACCAGCGGCAGCGGTACGCCTACTACCGGCAGAATACCACTCACCATACCAATATTTACGAAGACATAAACGAATAAAATCAGCATCAATCCGCCTGCCATGACGCGGCCGAAGGTGGTTTGCGCCCGGGCGGCAATCCACAATCCTCGCATGATCAGCAGCACGTAGAGCGCGAGCAAAATCAGGATACCAACCAGCCCCAGCTCTTCAGCCAGTACCGCAAAGATAAAGTCGGTGTGACGTTCCGGTAAAAATTCCAGCTGCGACTGGGTACCGTGCAGCCAGCCTTTACCGCGCAGGCCGCCGGAGCCAATCGCAATCTTGGACTGAATAATATGATAGCCCGCACCGAGCGGGTCAGTTTCCGGGTCGAGAAGCATCATAACGCGCTGGCGCTGGTAATCATGCATCAGGAAGAACCAGAGGATAGGGATAAACGCCGCAATCAGCACCACAGCGATACCAATCAGACGCCAGCTTAAGCCCGACAGGAAAAGGACAAACAGACCGGAGAGCGCGATAAGGATCGAGGTGCCGAGGTCAGGCTGCGCAGCAACCAGCAGCGTCGGCAGGAAGATCAGCACCAGCGCGATCGCGGTGTTTTTCAGCGACGGCGGACAGACATCACGGTTGATAAAGCGCGCCACCATCAGGGGGACGGCAATTTTGGCAATCTCCGAGGGCTGGAAACGAACAACGCCCAGATCCAGCCAGCGCTGAGCCCCTTTTGAGATGGCGCCGAACGCGTCTACTGCCACCAGCAAAATAATACAGAAGATATAGAGATAGGGCGCCCAGCCTTCATAGACGCGCGGTGGGATCTGCGCCATCACCACCATGATGACCAGACCCATCGCGATCTGGCCGATTTTGCGTTCCATCATACCGATGTCCTGGCCACTGGCGCTCCAGATAACCAGGGCGCTGTAAACCAGCAGAGCCAGCAGGATCAGCAGCATGGCTGGGTCGATGTGGATTTTATCCCACAACGATTTTTTGTTTGGATTATCCGTCATGATTATTGGTCCTCCGCCGCAGCGGCGGCCGGGTTTTCAGCCGGCAGTTCGGTGTTGTTATCACCCAGCATAATGTGGTCGAGGATTTGGCGCATGATGGTCCCTACCGCCGGGCCAGCGCCGCCGTTTTCCAGAATCATCGCCACCGCCACCTGCGGGTTATCGTAAGGGGCAAATGCCGTCATGAGCTTATGGTCACGCAGACGTTCAGCAATGCGGTGTGCGTTATAGGTTTCGTTGGCTTTCAGGCCAAATACCTGCGCCGTACCGGATTTTGCAGCCACTTTATACGGCGTTCCGGCGAAATATTTGTGCGCGTTACCGTTCGGACGGTTTGCTACGCCGTACATACCGTCTTTCGCGATTTCCCAGAAGCCGGGATGAATGTCACCCACGGGCGCTTCATGGGGCTGTACCCACGGCACCTTTTTGCCGTCTTCAACGGTGCTTTGCAGCAGATGCGGGACTTTGACCACGCCATCGTTAATGAGGATCATCATCGCTTTGTTCATCTGAATCGGCGTTGCGGTCCAGTAGCCCTGGCCGATACCCACCGGAATGGTATCACCCTGATACCACGGCTTCTTAAAGCGCTTCAGCTTCCACTCGCGCGTCGGCATGTTGCCGGATCGCTCCTCTGAAAGGTCGACGCCGGTGTAGTGCCCGTAGCCGAACTTGCTCATCCATTCTGACAGGCGGTCAATCCCCATGTCATAGGCGACCTGATAGAAGAAGGTATCCGCTGACTCTTCCAGAGATTTGGTCACGTTCAGATGGCCGTGGCCCCATTTTTTCCAGTCGCGATAGCGTTTTTCAGACCCGGGTAGCTGCCACCAGCCCGGGTCAAACAGGCTGGTATTACGGTTGATGACACCCGCACTCAGCGCCGAGACCGCCACATACGGTTTTACCGTAGATGCCGGCGGGTAAACGCCTTGCGTGGCGCGGTTGACCAGCGGCGTATTGGGATCATTCAGCAGGCCGGAATAGTCTTTACTGGAGATGCCGTCAACAAAGAGATTCGGGTCATAGCTAGGCATGGACACCATAGCCAGAATTCCCCCGGTACGCGGATCGGTGACCACGACGGCGGCGCGACTGCCCGCCAGCAGGGTTTCAATATACTGCTGCAGTTTGAGGTCGAGCGTCAGATAGACGTCATGCCCCGCCTGAGGCGGAACTTCTTTCAGCTGTCGAATGACGCGGCCACGGTTGTTAACCTCAACCTCTTCATAGCCGGTCTGCCCATGCAGGACATCTTCGTAGTAGCGTTCGATCCCGAGCTTGCCGATATCGTGCGTCGCGGCATAGTTCGCCAGCTTGCCGTCTTTATCAAGGCGGTCAACGTCTTTGTCGTTAATCTTGGAAACGTAGCCAATAACGTGCGTCAGCGCGGAGCCGTAAGGATAGTAGCGACGTTTGTAACCCTTCACTTCCACGCCGGGGAAGCGGTACTGGTTCACCGCAAAACGGGCCACCTGAACTTCCGTCAGATTGGTTTTCACCGGAATGGAAGTAAAGCGGTGGGAACGGGCGCGCTCTTTTTTGAAGGCTGCGATATCGTCATCGTTGAGATCGACAACGCTTCTTAGCGCCTCAAGCGTGTCCTGAACATTATCGACCTTTTCCGGCATCATCTCGATTTGATAGATGGTGCGGTTTAGCGCCAGAGGGGTGCCGTTACGGTCGTAGATAATGCCGCGGCTGGGCGCGATAGGCACCAGCTTGATGCGGTTTTCGTTTGAACGCGTCTGGTAATCGGTAAAGCGGACGATTTGCAGATTATAAAGGTTGGCGATCAGCACGCCGGTAAGCAGCAAAATCCCCGTAAAGGCGACCAGTGCCCTGCGCACAAACAGCGCGGACTCAGCCGTATAGTCGCGAAAAGAATTCTGTAGTTTCATCCGCTGCTTAATCTACCCTGGTCAGTCATTACTCGCGGTGATAGGGGTGGTTGGTAGTAATGCTCCACGCGCGATACAGACTTTCTGCCACCAGGACCCGAACGAGCGGGTGGGGCAGCGTCAGCGCGGAGAGAGACCAACTTTGTTCTGCTGCCGCTTTGCAGGCAGGGGACAACCCTTCAGGTCCGCCAATCAGCAGACTAACGTCACGGCCATCCTGCTTCCAGCGCTCCAGTTCGTGCGCCAGCTGCGGCGTATCCCAGGGTTTACCCGGAATATCGAGGGTGACGATGCGGTTCTTGCCAGCGGCAGCCAGCATCAGTTCGCCCTCTTTATCGAGAATACGTTTAATATCCGCGTTCTTACCGCGTTTCCCGGCAGGGATCTCCACCAGTTCGAACGGCATATCTTTTGGAAAACGACGCAGATATTCAGTAAAACCGGTTTGTACCCAGTCCGGCATTTTGGTGCCGACGGCGACCAGCTGCAACTTCACGCATTAACCCCAGAGTTTTTCCAGCTCATACAGGCGACGGCTCTCTTCCTGCATGACATGGACAATCACATCGCCGAGGTCAACCACCACCCAGTCAGCGGTCGCTTCACCTTCAACGCCAAGCGGTAACAGTCCTGCTGCACGCGATTCCTGAACCACATGGTCGGCAATCGAAACAACATGACGCGTAGACGTCCCGGTGCAGATAATCATGCAGTCGGTGATACTGGATTTACCCTTAACGTCGATAGCGATGATGTCCTGACCTTTCAGGTCATCAATTTTGTCGATAACAAAATCCTGGAGTGCTTTACCCTGCAAGTTTTCCCCCTGGGTGAATAAGATGGTGCAACTATGAATTTGTAGCCAGACAGTATACCTGAACTGGCGCCCTTGTCGGGACAAATGTCACCGGCCGGGATTTTGAAGGCGGGTATCATCCCACCCTCCGCCAGAGATTGCATCGCCATTTTTGTAAAACAATTTCTGTAAAGCAATGACTGGCGGGAAAGTCTGGCAGCGGAGGATAACAGTATGGCTTAACCTGTCAAGGCAGGAGAATCAATAAGCCGCTTTTTATGACGCCTGACTAAACATCTGCGCTTTTCTGATACAACCCGTGCGTATGAATATACGCCAGCACCGGGGCAGGCAGCAGATCGTCACACGTTAAACCGTGTTGTAAACGCTCACGAATAAGGGTGGCGGAGATATCGAACCACGGGGTTTCCGCCAGATAAATCTTCCCGGCGGGCTGGTTGTGAAGATCCTCTACGTTATCGGTAAGATGGTCTTCAAGCCATTGCTGATACTGCTCTTCACGCATGGTCAGCGGATAGCCTGGGCGGCGGCAAACGAGCAGGTGGCTGTTCTCCAGAATGGTTTCATACTTGTGCCATGTAGGAAAGTTGAGCAGAGAATCCTGACCAATGATAAACGCCAGCGGCTGGTCAGGCCCTTGCTCGGCTCGCCACTCCTGCAGCGTTTGCGATGTCCACGAGGGGGTGTCGCGACGCAATTCCCGTTCATCAAGCCTGAAAAGCGGTTTATCCGCAATGGCAAGCGTTAGCATCTCTTTTCGCTGCTCGCTGGTTGCCTCAGGCTGAGGGCGGTGCGGCGGAACGTTATTGGGCATAATGGTGACGCGCTGCAGGCCGATCAAATTCGCCAGAATTTCCACCGGCTTAAGATGCCCGTAGTGTACCGGGTCAAAGGTGCCGCCATACAGGGCCTGTAAAGAGTGCATACTATCCATCAATAAATACGTCAGCCAGCGCCTTGTGGCAGAGCAGCAGGGAAAGGCTTTCCAGCTCCGCCCAGACCGACTGGCCGTAATCTTGTTTTAAGGTGAGCTCAGTGCGCATCAGAAGCTGGACAGCCTGACGAAGCTGTTCATGGCTCAGGCGGTTGACGGCCTCGGTGGTCATTGCGCGGCGATTTTGCCATACCCGGTGCTTATCAAACAGCGCGCGCAGCGGCGTATGGGCAGACTGTCGCTTGAGCGTAATCAGCAGCAACAGTTCACGCTGCAGCGTACGCAGCAGAATAACGGGCTCGCTGCCTTCCAGGCGCAGCTGCTGAAGGATATGCAGGGCGCGTTTACTTTTCGCGGCCAGCAATGCATCCACCCAGTGGAACGGCGTGAAGTGCGCGGCGTCATTAACGGCCTGCTCGACGCGGGGGAGTGTCAGTTTGCCATCCGGCCAGAGCAGGGAGAGTCTGTCCAGCGCCTGTGCCAGCGCCAGGAGGTTACCCTCATAGCAGTAGCAGAGCAGTTGATTTGCCGCATCATCCAGCTGAAGGTTGTTCTGCTTTGCTCTTGCGGCCACCCATTTTGGCAGATGCGCCTGCTCAGGTGTCTGACAGGTAACCAGCACCGCGTGGGTCGCCAGTTGAGTGAACCACGCGGCATTTTCCTGCGCTTTGGTGAGCTTATTGCCGCGGACAATTAACAGCAGATCGCTGTGTAGCAGGCTCACCAGAGTGGCAAGCTGCTCATTGATGGCCGCGTTAGGGCCGTTTTCCGGCAGCAGGATCTGAATTGTCTGACGCGACGCGAAAAGGCTCATCGCCTGACAGAGTGAGAAGAGGGCGTCCCAGTCGGTATTGTTATCCACCTGGACGGTATGGTGTTCATCAAAGCCCTGAGCACCTGCAGTATGTCGCACGGCATCCAGGCTTTCCTGCAGCAGTAAGGGATCGTTTCCAAGCAGCAGATACGCCGCGCGCAGTCCTTCATTGAGCTGCGCGCGGAGTTGTTCAGGATACAGCCTGATCATCAGTTACCCATAGAGGTAGAAACCGGGGGCGTACTGGCATCCGGTTTTTCAATAATGTCAGAGCCTTCTTTTGTCGACGCGGCAATACCTGGCAGTTTACGGATCAGCTGTTCCGCTGCCTTGTCGTACATTTCGTTGATGATAATCTGCTGTTCGGCATCTTTCGCCAGCGCCGTTTGCGGGTTATCAAAGAACGAACGGTACACTTTTGTGCTGATCGGATAGATGTCTTTACCCGGGATCAGCACGGCTGCGTTAACAGTCATTACCATCTGATACTCTGCGGTACGGCCATCCTGGAAGATAGACGCTGTATCTTTGCTCAGGGTCGTCCCCAGAACGCGGAGAGACGGCACATCCTGGCGCAGCGTGTCTTTCTCAATGAGTTCGACACCGTTCAGGCGCAGCTGGTTACGAACTGCCCGGCTGAATGGGCCATTCGGATCTGATGAGTCGAAAATCATCGTTTTCATCTCAGCAGGCACTGCCGTGGTATTGCGCAGGTGCCAGCCACAGCCAGCGGTGACAAGCACCGCCAGTGATAAGAGTATTGTTGCCAGTTGTCGCACGTTTCCTCCCGCGCTTAGCCAACGACCAGATTGAGCAGTTTACCGGGTACGTAGATCACTTTACGTACGGTAACGCCCTCAAGATATTTCGCGACCAGAGGTTCCTGGCCTGCACGCTCGCGAACCTGTTCTTCGGTTGCGTCGACCGCCACGGTAATTTTACCGCGCACTTTGCCGTTGACCTGGACTACCACCAGCGTGGTGTTTTCCACCATTGCTGCTTCGTCCGCAACCGGCCACGGCGCGTTGTCGATATCGCCTTCGCCTTTCAGTTCCTGCCACAGAGTAAAGCTGACGTGTGGCGTGAACGGGTTCAGCATGCGAACGACGGCCAGCAGCGCTTCACGCATTAAGGCACGATCCTGCTCGCCATCCTGCGGGGCTTTCGCCAGCTTGTTCATCAGTTCCATAATAGCCGCAATTGCGGTATTGAAGGTCTGACGACGACCAATATCATCGGTGACTTTTGCAATTGTTTTATGAACATCACGACGCAGCGCCTGCTGATCTTCCGTCAGGGCAGCAGCGTTCAGCGCCGGAGCATCACCCTGTGCGGTATGTTCGTAAACCAGTTTCCAGACGCGTTTCAGGAAGCGGTTCGCGCCTTCAACACCGGATTCCTGCCACTCCAGCGTCATGTCAGCCGGAGAGGCAAACATCATGAACAGACGCACGGTATCTGCACCGTAACGCTCAACCATCACCTGCGGGTCGATACCGTTGTTTTTCGACTTGGACATCTTGCTCATGCCGGTATAAACCAGCTCATGACCTTCAGCGTCTGTCGCCTTCACGATACGGCCTTTCTCGTCGCGCTCTACGATCGCGTCCACCGGAGACACCCAGTTACGCTCGCCGTTCGCGCCAACGTAGTAGAAGGCATCAGCCAGCACCATGCCCTGACACAGCAGCTGTTTGGCTGGTTCGTCAGAATTCACCATGCCAGCATCGCGCATCAGCTTGTGGAAGAAGCGGAAGTAGAGCAGGTGCATGATGGCGTGTTCGATGCCACCGATGTAGATGTCTACCGGCAGCCAGTAGTTGGCCGCGTCAGAATCCAGCATGCCTTCCTGATACTGCGGACAGGTGTAGCGTGCGTAATACCAGGAAGACTCCATAAAGGTGTCAAAGGTGTCGGTTTCACGCAGCGCAGGCTGGCCGTTAACGGTGGTTTTCGCCCACTCAGGATCGGCTTTGATCGGGCTGGTGATGCCGTCCATGACCACATCTTCCGGCAGGATCACCGGCAGTTGATCTTCTGGCGTCGGCATCACGGTGCCGTCTTCAAGGGTCACCATTGGAATTGGCGCGCCCCAGTAGCGCTGACGGGAAACGCCCCAGTCGCGCAGACGGAAGTTGACTTTACGCTCACCTACGCCCAGCGAGGCCAGCTTGTCAGCGATGGCATTGAAGCCCTCTTCGAAGCTCAGTCCGCTAAATTCGCCGGAGTTGAACAGGGTGCCTTTTTCGGTCAATGCCTGCTCAGACAGGTCGGGTTCAGAACCGTCTGCGGCCAGGATCACCGGCTTAATGGTCAGGCCATATTTGGTGGCAAACTCGTAGTCGCGCTGATCGTGTCCCGGAACGGCCATCACCGCACCGGTGCCGTATTCCATCAGCACAAAGTTCGCCGCCCAGACAGGAATAGCTTCACCCGTCAGCGGGTGAATCGCTTTAAAGCCGGTATCAACGCCTTTTTTCTCCATCGTCGCCATGTCGGCTTCAGCCACTTTGGTGTTGCGGCATTCGTCGATGAAAGTTGCCAGTTCCGGATTGTTCTCTGCCGCTTTCTGCGCCAGCGGGTGACCTGCGGCCACGGCCAGATAGGTCGCCCCCATAAAGGTGTCCGGACGGGTGGTGTAGACGGTCAGCGTTTGGTCGTAGTTCTCAACGTTGAAGGTAATTTCCACACCTTCAGAACGGCCGATCCAGTTGCGCTGCATGGTCTTAACGGTGTCAGGCCAGTGATCCAGTTTATCCAGATCGTTCAGCAGCTCGTCAGCGTAAGCGGTGATTTTGATAAACCACTGCGGGATCTCTTTACGCTCAACTTTGGTGTCACAGCGCCAGCAGCAACCGTCGATAACCTGCTCGTTTGCCAGAACGGTCTGGTCATTCGGGCACCAGTTAACCGCAGACGTCTTCTTGTATACCAGGCCTTTTTTGTACAGCTCAGTGAAGAATTTCTGCTCCCAGCGGTAATATTCCGGGGTGCAGGTCGCCAGCTCGCGGCTCCAGTCATAGCCGAAGCCCAGCATTTTGAGCTGGTTTTTCATGTACGCGATGTTGTCGTACGTCCATGGTGCCGGTGCCGTATTGTTTTTTACTGCTGCACCTTCTGCCGGCAGGCCGAACGCATCCCAGCCGATAGGCTGCAGCACGTTTTTGCCCAGCATACGCTGGTAACGGGCGATCACATCACCAATGGTGTAGTTACGCACGTGGCCCATGTGTAGTCGACCAGAAGGATAGGGAAGCATCGACAGGCAGTAATACTTCTCTTTGCTCTCGTCTTCGGTTACTTCAAAGGTGCGCTTCTCGTCCCAGTGTTGCTGGACTTTTGATTCTATCTCTTCCGGGCGGTATTGCTCTTGCATGGCAGCCAGTGGTCCTGTTTTTAATACAGCTACAAATGTAGCCAATGGATGTGGTAATTCAGATCCGCATAGCATAGCCCAAACGTCCGCGTCAAAACAGCCTTTCGCACAAAAGCACTTTGCAGGAATTTACCGGGTCTGTGCTTCACCTGACAAAGCGGCGGTGAAATAAGGTCTATTATTAGAGTTAGTTACTTACCCGGGAGGCAAAATGATGAACAAGGTTGCTCAATTTTACCGCGAGCTGGTGGCGACACTGACGGAGCGGCTGCGTAACGGCGAGCGTGATATTGATGCGCTGGTCGAACAGGCGCGTGCCCGCGTGACGCAAACGGGTGAGTTAACGCGAACCGAAGTGGAAGAGGTGACGCGTGCGGTACGTCGTGACCTGGAAGAGTTTGCGCGCAGCTATCAGGAAAGCCAGCAAGAGGTCTCGGACAGCGTGTTTATGCGGGTGATCAAAGAGAGCCTGTGGCAGGAGCTGGCGGATATCACCGATAAAACGCAGCTTGAGTGGCGCGAGGTGTTTCAGGATTTGAACCATCACGGTGTGTACCACAGCGGCGAAGTGGTAGGGTTGGGAAATCTGGTGTGTGAGAAATGTCATCACCACATCGCGGTGTATACGCCGGAGGTGCTGCCCTTGTGCCCGAAATGCGGTCACGACCAGTTCCAGCGCCGGCCGTTTGAGCCCTAGGTAAAAGCAAAACGGCAACCCTGTTGCCGTTTTTAGTGTTTGCTCCCTCTCCCCGTGGGAGAGGGGTGGGGTGAGGGCATCAGGCCGCACTATAGTAAGCCAGTCTCTCCGCCAGCAAATCTACAAACGCTTCCCGGTCGATATCCACCATCACCGCAGTATTCGGCTCGTTCCCCGTCAGCGAGTAGTAATCCACCACCGTCATTCCCTGGGTATATTTCCCCTGCGTTTCCACACCAACCCAGCGGTCAACCGTGGTAAACATCTCAGGTTTCAACAGCCAGGCAATCGTGCACGGGTCATGCAGCGGTGCGCCATGGAAGCCCCATTTCTCGGCTTTGTGGTACTCCATAAAGAAGTCGAGCAGTTCTGCCACAGTCGTTGCCACCGGATTACCCACAGAGCGGAAGCGTTCAATATCGTCTGCCATAATTTGGGCCCGATGCGTCACATCCAGCCCCGCCATCACAATCGGCAGACCGGACTGGAAAACGATCTCTGCGGCTTCAGGGTCAACATAGATATTGAACTCCGCGGCTGGCGTCCAGTTTCCGAGCCCCATTGCGCCGCCCATGATGACGATCCGGGCGATTTTACCGTGCAGTTCTGGATGGCTGTTAAGCAGCAAGGCCACGTTCGTCTGCGGACCTGTAGCCACCAGCGTCACGGGCTCTGCACTTTCGCGCAGCACCTTCGCCATCAACTCAACGGCGGTGCAGCCTTGTGGCGTGAAGCCCGGTTCCGGCAGTTCAGGGCCGTCCAGTCCACTTTCGCCATGAACGTTATCCGCAATGATCAGCTCGCGCATCAGCGGTTTCACGGCCCCGCCAGCGACAGGAATATCGATGCGTTTGAGCAGGGTCAGCATGCGCAGCACGTTGCGCAAGGTTTTATCCGGCGTCTGATTTCCGGCGGATGAGGTAACCGCTTTTACGTCCAGTTCAGGGGAGGCAAGAGCGAGGACGAGAGCAATGGCGTCATCATGACCCGGATCGCAATCGAGAATAATAGGCTGTGCCATAGCGTTCTCCATACGTAGCGTTATTTTGTGACAAGGTTAACGCTGCAATGTGACGCCGACGAGAACAAGAGCGCGAAAGCGTGAGGCAGTGCGCAATCCGCAGATTGCGCACTGAGAAGATTAATGCAGGATTTTGGCGAGGAAATCTTTTGCACGTTCGGATTTCGGGTTCGCGAAGAACTCTTCTTTCGGCGAGTCTTCCACGATCTTCCCTTCGTCCATAAAGATGACGCGGTTGGCCACTTTACGGGCGAAGCCCATTTCGTGCGTCACCACCATCATGGTCATCCCTTCGTGCGCCAGCTCGACCATAACGTCGAGCACTTCGTTGATCATCTCTGGATCGAGTGCCGATGTTGGCTCATCAAACAGCATTGCCACCGGATCCATACACAGCGCGCGGGCGATCGCGACACGCTGCTGCTGACCACCCGAAAGCTGCGCCGGGAACTTATCGGCATGTGCAGAAAGCCCAACGCGCTCCAGAAGCTTAAGGCCTTTCTCACGCGATGCTTTTTTATCGCGCTTAAGCACTTTCACCTGCGCCAGCGTCAGGTTCTCGATGATGGAGAGGTGAGGGAACAGCTCAAAGTGCTGGAACACCATACCAACGTGAGAGCGAAGCTGGGCAAGGTTGGTTTTTTTGTCGTTCACTTTGGTGCCGTTAACAACAATTTCGCCCTGCTGCACAGGTTCCAGACCATTAACGGTTTTGATCAGCGTGGACTTACCGGAACCGGACGGGCCGCACACCACCACCACGTCGCCTTTTTTCACTTCCGTGGAGCAGTCGGTCAGCACCTGAAAGTGCCCATACCATTTAGAAACATTTTTCAGGGAAATCATTATACCGTCCTTTTCTTCAGCCAACTGACCAACAGCGACGCGCTTAAACTAATCACAAAATAGACCGCGCCCGCGAAGAGCACCATCTCGACCTGCGTACCATCACGTTCACCGATGGTTGACGCGGTACGGAAGAAGTCTGCCAGACTCAGGACATACACCAGCGAGGTATCCTGGAACAGCACAATGCCCTGGGTCAGCAGGAGCGGAACCATGGCGCGAAACGCCTGCGGCAGAATAATCAGCTGCATGGACTGCCAGTGCGTCATCCCCAGCGCCAGCGCGGCGCTGGATTGCCCGCGGGAGATGCTCTGAATGCCCGCGCGGATAATCTCTGAGTAGTAAGCGGCCTCAAACATCGAGAACGCCACCATCGCCGAGATCAGGCGGATATCGGTTTTCGGCGACAGTCCCAGCACGTTCTGTAAGAAGCCCGGAACAATCAGGTAAAACCACAGCAGCACCATCACCAGCGGGATGGAGCGGAACACGTTAACGTAGGCGGTTGCAAACCAGGCGAGTGGCTTAAAGCTCGACAGGCGCATCACCGCCAGCAGGGTGCCCCAGACGATACCAATGATGATGGCAATAACGGTGATTTTTAAGGTAATCACCAGGCCATCCAGCAGGTAAGGCATGGAAGGAACGATAGAACTCCAGTCAAATTCGTACATTATTTGCCCCCCAGATTGCCCGGCAGGCGTACTTTGCGTTCAACCAGGTTCATCACCAGCATGATGAAAGCGTTAATCAGAACATACGCGAGCGTGATCGCGGTGAAGGATTCCCACGCGTGAGCGGAGTAATCCAGCAGCTTGCCCGCCTGGGCCGCCATATCGACCAGGCCGATAGTGGAGGCGATGGCCGAGTTTTTCACCAGGTTCATCATCTCCGAGGTCATCGGTGGCACGATAACGCGGTAGGCATTAGGCAGCAGCACGTAGCGGTAGGTTTGCGGCAGGGTCAGACCCATCGCCAGACCCGCATTTTTTTGTCCGCGGGGTAATGACTGAATGGCGGCGCGCACCTGCTCACAAACGCGCGCAGCGGTAAACAGCCCCAGACACATCATGGAGGAGACAAAGAACTGCACATTTGGATCCAGCTCCGACTTGAACCACATACCAATATTTTCCGGCAGCAGTTCCGGGATAACCAGATACCAGGTAAAGAATTGCACGATGAGCGGAACGTTACGGAACAGTTCCACATAGAGAGTGCCCAGTGTTGAAAGAAAACGGTTAGGGACGGTGCGCAGAATACCGAACAGCGAACCGACAAGAAACGCGATAATCCACGCTGTTATCGATAGTGCCACGGTGACCTGGAAGCCGCTCCACAGCCAGCCAAGATAGGTGGTGTTGCCGAACGGGGCTTGTTGCAGGAATATGCCCCAGTTCCAGTCTATTGACATAATAAACTCCAGAAAAAAAAGGGTAGCAGCGCTACCCTCGAAGATTGGTGAGAAGCTCATTTTTCGCGCTGAGTGGGGAACGACCACTCAACGTATAGTCTGTCCATGCTTCCCGACAATCGAGAGGGCAGGAGATCCCGCCCCTGTTGTTCTAATTAGTTAAGAGCCTTGTCATTTGGAGATTTGTACAGCGCTTTCATGTCATCAGACAGTTCAAAGTTCATGTTGAGATTTTTTGGTGGAATCGGGTTCTTGAACCATTTGTCGAACCATTTTTCCGCTTCGCCGGAAGTCTGTACCTGGGCGATAGTGTCATCGATCAGCTTCTTAAACTGCGGATCGTCTTTACGCAGCATGCAGCCGTAAGCTTCTTTTGACTGCGCGGTGCCGACGATGTCCCAGTTGTCTGGTTTTTTCGCTTTCGCACGCTCACCCGCCAGCAGGGCGTCATCCATCATAAACGCGACGGCACGGCCACTTTCCAGGGTACGGAAGGAGTCGCCATGGTCTTTCGCGCTGATGATGCGCATATCCATTTTCTTCTCGTCGTTCAGCTTGTGCAGCAGTACTTCTGAGGTGGTACCGGACGTTACGACGACCGCTTTGCCTTTCAGGTCAGCAAAATCTTTGATATCACCGCCTTTCTTCGTCAGCAGACGGGTGCCCACGACGAAGATGGTGTCAGAGAAAGCGGCCTGTTTCTGGCGCTCGAGGTTGTTGGTGGTAGAGCCACACTCAAAATCAAAGGTGCCGTTTTGCAGCAGTGGAATACGGTTCTGTGAAGTGATTGGGATCAGCTTCACCTGCAGGTCAGGTTTGTTCAGCTTTTTCTTCACAGCTTCAACGATGGCGTTGGAGTAATCCTGTGAATAGCCCACGACTTTTTGCGTGTTGTCGTAGTAAGAGAACGGGACGGAAGATTCACGGTGGCCGACCACGATGACGCCGTTTTTGGCAATCTTGTCGAGAGTACTGCCTGCTGCTGGAGCATCTTCAGCGTGAACCACGCCGGCAGACATTCCCATAACCAGCATTGCTGTGGCCAGTTTACGTAATTGCATACCCAACTCCTTTCTTATCAGCGCCAGTGACGCATTGATACCCATTGTGATGTTGTTATATCTCGCGCGATGCGAGTGCAGTGTTATGCAAGCTTGTTAACATTTAGTCTGGCTTAATGTAAAGATTTTGCTGCGTTATTGTTTATTTTTGCGAAGCGCGCCGCACCATTCAGAGGCAAATATCTCCCGTTGCACCGTTTCGGTGCTACCGATGATCTACGCTGGTGCGACAAGGTTGCACGTTAAGCCAAACTGCGTTTGCGTGAATATACAAAGCAACAGGCGTGCCAGATTTGGCACTGGAAGGAATTTGTCGGGTGGCGGCTACGCCTTACCCGAGCTACGGGAGTCAAAATGTAGGCCGGGTAAGCGTTAGCGCCACCCGGCAACAGAAGGTAAGATTAGCGACGACGCTGACGCAGGCTCATCAGCACGGCACCGAAACCGAACAGCGCGGTCAGGATCCACAGCGGCCAGTTACCGGTGCGGGCATACGGCGTCAGGCCGGTGGTTGGTGTGACTTTTGTGGTCAACACCTCACGGGTGAACTGCGGGATCATGGCCTGGATTTCACCCTGTGGACCAATCACGGCGGTGATGCCGTTGTTGGTGCTGCGCAGCAATGGGCGCGCCAGCTCCAGAGAACGCATACGCGCCATCTGGAAATGCTGCCACGGGCCGATAGATTTACCGAACCACGCATCGTTGGAGATGGTCAGCAGGTAGTCGGTATCCGGGCGGAAGTTATCGCGAACCTGCTCGCCGAGAATGATTTCGTAGCAGATGGCCGCCGTCAGGGCAAGGCCGTGCGCATGCAGCTGGGGCTGTACGTACGGGCCACGGCTGAAGGAGGACATCGGCAGATCAAAGAACGGAGCCAGCGGGCGCAGAATTGACTCCAGCGGAACAAATTCACCAAACGGCACCAGGTGGTTCTTGTTGTACCGATCCGTGGAGTTGTAGCTGTATTCGCTGTCTTTGCCGAGCGTAATGATGGTGTTGTAGGTGTCATAACGGTTCTGCTGATTCAGACGCGCATCGACAATCCCGGTAATCAGCGTGCTGCCGCGAGCCAGCAGCAAGTCGTTCATCATGTTCAGGAACGGCTGCTGATTGATCTCCAGATCGGGAATGGCGGATTCCGGCCAGATGATCAGCTGCGATTTACCCATCACCTCTTCGGTGGCGTTGGCGTAGATCTTCAGCGTGTTCAGCAGCTCTTTTTCATCCCACTTCATAGATTGCGGGATATTTCCCTGCACCATAGAAACCTGCATGGTGCGCTCGGGCTCAGGCGTGAACCACTGGATATACCGTAGCGGGAAGGGCAGGGCGAACAGCACCAGCGCCACAGCGAACGGTTTCCAGCAGCGCTGGACCAGCGCCAGCATCAGCAGGCCGCTCACCACCATCAGCAGGAAGTTGATTGCCTCAACGCCCATGACCGGGGCCAGGCCTTTCAGCGGGCCATCAATCTGGCTGTAGCCGAACTGCAGCCACGGGAAGCCGGTCAGTACCCAACCGCGCAGGAATTCGGTGATTTGCCAGACCACCGGCGCGGCAATGGCGACGCGCAGCCAGGTGGTTTTAGGCCACAGGCGGGAAAGGATCCCTGCGAACAGACCAGTATACAGTGAGAGATATGCCGCGAGCAGGACGACCAGGAAGACGTTAACCGGGCCCGGCATACCGCCAAACTGGGCGATGCTGACGTAGACCCAGTTAATGCCGGAGCCAAAGAGCCCCAGTCCCCAGAAGTAACCGATGGCGGCAGCCTGTACCGGACGCCGGTTCAGGGTCAGACCCTGAAGCCCCATCAGGGAGAGAATAGCCGCAGGCCAGATATCGTAAGGAGAAAAAGCCAGCGTACCGCTGGCTCCGAGTAACAGCGCCAGCAGCAAACGGACGCGCTGGCGTTCAAGTAATGGGGCAAATGCCATTTACATTAATCTTCCAGTTTTGGCACCGGTGAGTCGTCCGGCGTTCTGACATGAACCTGTATAATACGGCGGCTGTCGGCCATTGCCACTTTGAACTGGTAACCGTCGATGTCAACGGTTTCACCGCGCGCCGGAAGGTGGCCAAAGGCCTGCATCACCAGCCCGCCAATGGTATCGACCTCTTCATCACTGAAGTGAGTGCCGAAAGCGTCGTTGAAGTCCTCGATCGAGGCCAGCGCGCGCACGGTCCAGGTGTGGCGGCTGAGCTGACGGAAGTCGATATCTTCCTCTTCGTCATACTCATCTTCGATTTCACCCACGATCAGCTCAAGAATATCCTCGATCGTGACCAGTCCGGAAACGCCGCCAAATTCATCAATAACAATCGCCATGTGGTAACGCTGAGAGCGAAACTCTTTCAGCATCCGGTCCACACGTTTACTTTCCGGCACAACCACGGCCTGGCGTAACACTTTTTCCATGCTGAAGGCTTCGGCATCACTGCGCATAAACGGCAGCAGATCTTTCGCCATCAAAATCCCTTCGATGTGATCTTTATCTTCGCTGATGACCGGGAAACGCGAGTGGGCGGATTCGATGATCACATCGAGGCACTCGTCCAGGGTCTGGTTACGTTTCAGGGTGATCATCTGCGAGCGGGGGATCATGATATCGCGAACACGCTGGTCAGCAATGTCCATCACCCCTTCGAGCATTTCGCGCGTATCTTCGTCGATAAGGTCGTTTTGCCCGGAATCACGAATCAGCTCCAGCAGTTCATCACGGTTCTTGGGTTCGCCGTGGAAAAGCTGGTTCAGAATGAGGGAGAAAAATCCCTTTTTAGTGTTTGTCGTGTCGCTACTGTGTGAATTGTCGTCGCTCATGGCGTTTGTTAAGGGTTCTCTTGTTAGTTCAACATTTACCGCCACGCGAATTCCCTGCGCGGCGGCATAGTCGTCAGTAAGTTAACTGACTATTCTTTCTCGGCAATGTACGGATCCTCATAGCCCAGAGCAAGCATTATCTCTGTCTCGAGGGACTCCATCTCTTCCGCTTCGTCATCTTCAATATGATCGTAGCCAAGCAGATGCAGGCTGCCATGCACCACCATATGCGCCCAGTGGGCTTCCAGCGGCTTTTGCTGCTCTTTGGCTTCCTGTTCAACCACCTGACGGCAGATGATCAGATCCCCCAGCAGCGGCATCTCGATACCCGGCGGGGCTTCGAACGGGAAAGAGAGCACGTTGGTTGGCTTATCTTTCCCACGGTAAGTCAGGTTAAGCTCATGGCTTTCTGCCTCATCCACCAGGCGAATCGTCACTTCTGATTCTTCCTGAAACTGGGGGATAACGGCATCCAGCCATTTCTGAAACTGTGCCTCATCTGGCATACCGGAATTGTCTTCACAGGCCAGCTGTAAATCGAGGATCACCTGACTCATTTCTGTTCTTGCTCCTGCGCGTCGCGCTTACGTTCTGCGGCCAGTTCGGCCCTGCGTTTTTGATCCGCCTCTTCCCAGGCTTCATAGGCGTTAACGATGCGCGCAACTACCGGATGGCGTACCACGTCTTCACTGTGGAAGAAGTTAAAGCTGATTTCATCGACTTCGGCCAGCACTTCAATGGCGTGGCGCAGGCCGGATTTGGTGCTGCGCGGCAGGTCGATCTGGGTAACGTCACCGGTAATGACCGCTTTCGAGTTAAAGCCAATACGCGTCAGGAACATCTTCATCTGTTCGATGGTGGTGTTCTGGCTTTCATCAAGAATGATGAACGCGTCGTTTAACGTGCGACCACGCATGTAGGCAAGTGGGGCCACTTCAATCACGTTACGCTCAATCAGCTTTTCGACCTTCTCAAAGCCGAGCATCTCAAACAGCGCATCGTATAAAGGACGCAGATACGGGTCGACCTTCTGACTAAGGTCGCCCGGCAGGAAGCCCAGTTTTTCACCCGCTTCCACCGCCGGACGGGTCAGCAGGATACGGCGGATTTCCTGACGTTCCAGCGCATCCACCGCCGCGGCAACGGCCAGATAGGTTTTACCCGTACCCGCCGGCCCCACGCCGAAGGTGATGTCGTGGTCGAGAATATTGGCGATGTACTGCGCCTGGTTTGGCGTACGCGGCTTAATGACGCCACGCTTGGTCTTGATGTTGATGGCCTTACCGTAGTCCGGCACACTTTCCGCGCTCTGCTCAAGCACGCGCGCCTCTTTAATGGCGAGGTGAATTTGTTCCGGTTCGATATCCTGAATTTCGCCGCGCATCGGGGCGGTATCGACATACAGGCTGCGCAGGATATCTGCAGCCGCATTGACGCAGATAGGGCGTCCGGTAAGTTTGAAGTGATTATCGCGACGATTGATTTCGATACCCAGACGTCGCTCCAGTTGTTTGATGTTGTCATCAAACGGTCCGCACAGGCTCAGCAGGCGAGCGTTGTCTGCGGGCGTTAGGCTGATTTCACGCGTATCTATGTTCAAACTGTTCCTCTTTGATTGGTTAGCTGACCCGCTGCCACCCGGCGTAATAAAACGGTCATTACCGAAATTATTCACGCCATAGAATAAAGGCGCAAGCATTGCAGATGATATTGGGGACGATGAGAGGAAATACAAGGCCTGCCGAAGCGGCAGGCCCGAAGGATTAAGGCTGGTAAATCCCCACGCCAGAATCGTTTTCTTTGCGGGTACGCGAAATGACGGATTCCGGTGACTCGGCAATACGCAGGCCCATTTCGTCTTCAGTGCGGACCACTTTCGCACGCAGTGAGTTGGTGAGCACTTCGACAATCTCAACGTCCACAAATTTACCGATCATATCCGGGGTGCCTTCAAAGTTCACCACGCGGTTGTTTTCTGTACGACCGGAGAGTTCCATAATGCTCTTGCGCGAGGTGCCTTCTACCAGTATGCGCTGGACGGTGCCGAGCATACGGCGGCTCCAGGCGTTGGCCTGCTGGTTGATGCGCTCCTGCAGAACATACAGACGCTGCTTTTTCTCTTCTTCCGGCACATCGTCAACCATATCGGCCGCAGGGGTTCCAGGACGCGCGGAGAAGATGAAGCTGTAGCTGACGTCAAAATTCACTTCACCAATGAGCTTCATGGTGCGCTCGAAGTCATCCGCGGTTTCACCAGGGAAGCCGACAATAAAGTCGGAGCTTATCTGGATATCCGGACGCGCTTCACGCAGCTTACGGATGGTGGATTTGTACTCCAGAACCGTATGCTGACGGCCCATCAGGTTCAGAACGCGGTCAGAGCCGCACTGAATCGGCAGATGCAGGAAGCTCACCAGCTCTGGCGTATCGCGATAGACATCAATGATGTCATCGGTGAATTCCATCGGATGGCTGGTGGTAAAGCGAATACGGTCGATACCGTCAATCGCGGCCACCAGGCGCAGCAGTTCAGCAAAGGTGCCGGTGGTGCCGTCGTAGTTCTCCCCACGCCAGGCGTTAACGTTCTGGCCCAGCAGGTTCACTTCGCGAACGCCCTGCGCGGCAAGCTGCGCGATTTCAAACAGAATATCGTCTGCCGGGCGGCTGACTTCTTCACCACGGGTGTAAGGCACCACACAGTAAGTGCAGTATTTGTTGCAGCCTTCCATGATGGAAACGAAAGCGGTCGGGCCATCTGCGCGCGGTTCTGGCAGACGGTCAAATTTCTCGATCTCCGGGAAGCTGACGTCAACGACCGGGCTACGATTACCGCGAACCTGGTTGATCATCTCCGGCAGGCGGTGCAGGGTCTGCGGGCCAAAGACGATATCCACATAGGGGGCTCTCTGGCGGATCAGCTTACCTTCCTGTGATGCGACGCAACCGCCCACGCCGATGATCAGGTCCGGATTTTTTCGTTTGAGAAGTTTCCAGCGGCCTAACACGTGGAAGACTTTTTCCTGCGCTTTTTCACGAATTGAACAGGTGTTCAGCAGCAACACGTCGGCTTCTTTCGGATTTTCAGTCAGCTGGTATCCGTGGGTGGTGTCCAGCAGATCGGCCATCTTGGATGAATCGTATTCGTTCATCTGACAGCCCCAGGTTTTTATATGGAGTTTTTTAGTCATCGACTTGCTCAGCTCAGGATTGCAAGCCGCGTATTGTAATGCTTTGGTGGGGTTGTGACCAGTATGAAGGTTATGTGTCTCAGGACCGCAAAAATCCGGTAAACTTAAGGGATTCTCCAATAAGGAAAAATGACCATGACACTCCAACACACCGAAGTTGCCGTTGTCGGCGGCGGTATGGTCGGCGGCGCACTGGCGCTGGGGCTGGCGCAGCAGGGATTTGAGGTAACGGTAATTGAACAGGCTGCACCGCCGGCATTCGATCCCGCCAGCAAGCCGGATGTGCGCATTTCTGCTATCAGCGCGGCGTCGGTCGATCTGCTGCGCGGTCTGGGCGTCTGGGAAACGGTGCAGGCGATGCGTGCGCATCCCTACAGCCGTCTTGAAACCTGGGAGTGGGAAAATGCCCACGTTGCGTTTGATGCTGCGGAGCTGAAGCTGCCGCGCCTGGGCTACATGGTGGAAAACAATGTGCTCCAGCAGGCGCTCTGGCAGGCCCTGGAGGCGCACCCGAAGGTGACGCTGCGTGTTCCTGCGTCACTTAAGGCACTTCATACTCACGAAAGCGGCTATTTGCTGACGCTCGACAGCGGTGATGAGCTGGCTGTGAAGCTGGTCGTCGGGGCGGATGGTGCCAATTCTCAGGTCAGACAGATGGCAGGTATTGGGGTACATGCCTGGCAGTATGAGCAGTCTTGTATGCTGATTACCGTCCAGTGTGAGAATTCGCCGGGTGAGAGCACCTGGCAGCACTTTACGCCGAATGGCCCGCATGCCTTTTTACCGCTATTTGATCATTGGGCGTCACTGGTGTGGTACGACAAACCGGCGCGCATTCGCCAGCTACAAGGGCTTTCAATGGAACAACTGCAGCGCGAGATCCTGCTGCACTTCCCGAGCCGTCTGGGGCATATCACGCCAGTCGCCGCTGGCGCATTCCCGCTCACGCGACGTCACGCTTTGCAGTATGCCCGTGACGGGCTTGCGCTGGTGGGGGATGCGGCACACACCATACACCCGCTGGCCGGGCAGGGGGTAAATCTTGGGTATCGTGACGTTGACGCGTTACTGGACGTTTTAAGTCATGCGCGCGGGCATGCGGAAGCGTGGTCCAGCCATCAGGTACTGAAGCGTTACCAGACGCGACGTATGGCGGATAATTTTATTATGCAGTCGGGAATGGATCTGTTCTATGCCGGGTTCAGCAATGACTTAGCGCCAGTACGTATTCTGCGTAACATTGGCCTCATGGCGGCGGAACGTGCCGGTGGGTTGAAACGTCAGGCCCTGAAATACGCTCTCGGACTTTAATTGCTGCTTCGACTATTCCCTCGCCCCTTTGGGGAGAGGGGGAGGGTGAGGGGGCATCAGGCCGCACAAACAACAAAAACAAAAAAGCCCGCAGAGCGGGCTTATTTGTTTTTAAGTGGCTGGGGTGCAGGGATTCGAACCCCGGAATGCTGGTATCAGAAACCAGAGCCTTACCGCTTGGCGACACCCCAATTGCGTTAAACAAATTGCTTAACGACTTTTTAAATTGGCTGGGGTACGAGGATTCGAACCTCGGAATGCCGGAATCAGAATCCGGTGCCTTACCGCTTGGCGATACCCCAACAATTTGTCTTGATTACCGAAAAATCGACAATCTTAATTTGGTGGCTACGACGGGATTCGAACCTGTGACCCCATCATTATGAGTGATGTGCTCTAACCAACTGAGCTACGTAGCCAGTACTGCAATCTTCGATGGCTGGGGTACCTGGATTCGAACCAGGGAATGCCGGTATCAAAAACCGGTGCCTTACCGCTTGGCGATACCCCAATACCGCGGAGAACCGCAAAATCGAAGAAATATGGCTGGGGTACCTGGATTCGAACCAGGGAATGCCGGTATCAAAAACCGGTGCCTTACCGCTTGGCGATACCCCAATACCGCGGAGAACCGCAAAATCGAAGAAATATGGCTGGGGTACCTGGATTCGAACCAGGGAATGCCGGTATCAAAAACCGGTGCCTTACCGCTTGGCGATACCCCATCCGTGCAACGCTTACCTGGGAATGGTGCGGGAGGCGAGACTTGAACTCGCACACCTTGCGGCGCCAGAACCTAAATCTGGTGCGTCTACCAATTTCGCCACTCCCGCAAAAAAGATGGTGGCTACGACGGGATTCGAACCTGTGACCCCATCATTATGAGTGATGTGCTCTAACCAACTGAGCTACGTAGCCATCTTTTTTCGCGTTACCTTATCGGCGTTGCGGGGCGCATTATGCGTATAGACCCTTGCAGCGTCAACACCTTTTTCAACGAAAATAGCCGGAATGTGACTGTTTGGTTAGGTTGCGAACAGCGTGACCGAATATTCGGCAATTATTGGTTATTAATCGTTTTTCGAGAGTGAAATGCAAGGCAAAAAAAAGGCCCCAGAGGGGCCTGATTAGAATCGTCGCGATTATTTGTAGGCAGACTGGTGAACGCCTACCGCGCGGCCTGATGGATCGTTCATCGCTTTGAAAGATTCATCCCATTCAATCGCTTTGGCAGACGAGCAGGCGACGGATGGGCCACCCGGAACACACTCTGCCGCACTCGGCACCGGGAACAGCTCTTCAAAGATTTCGCGGTACAGGTACGCTTCTTTCGAGCCCGGCGTGTTGTACGGGAAGCGGAAGCTTGCCGTTTCCAGTTGCTGGTCGGAAATCTGTTTTGCTGCCACCTCTTTCAGGGTGTCGATCCAGCTGTAACCTACACCATCAGAGAACTGCTCTTTCTGACGCCATGCCACGCTCGCGGGCAGGTATGATTCAAAACATTCGCGCAGGATATGTTTTTCCATTTTACCGTTGCCGCACATTTTGTCCTGCGGGTTGATACGCATCGCCACGTCGAGGAATTTCTTATCCAGGAACGGGACACGCGCTTCTACTCCCCATGCCGACATTGCTTTGTTGGCACGTGCACAGTCAAACATATGCAGTGCCTGCAATTTACGCACGGTCTCTTCATGCAGCTCTTTGGCGTTTGGCGCTTTATGGAAGTACAGGTAGCCGCCAAACACTTCGTCAGAACCTTCACCGGACAGCACCATCTTGATGCCCATCGCTTTAATCTTACGCGACATCAGGTACATCGGCGTTGAGGCACGAATGGTAGTAACATCATAAGTTTCAATGTGATAGATCACATCGCGGATTGCATCCAGGCCTTCCTGCACGGTGAAGTGAATTTCATGGTGCACGGTGCCCAGATGGTTTGCCACTTCCTGCGCAGCTTTCAGGTCAGGTGCCCCTTCAAGACCCACGGCAAAGGAGTGCAGCTGCGGCCACCAGGCTTCGGAGCGCTCCTGATCTTCCACGCGGCGAGCGGCGAATTTCTTGGTGATCGCGGAGATCACGGAGGAGTCCAGACCGCCGGAGAGCAGCACGCCGTAAGGTACATCTGACATCAGGTGGCTTTTCACGGAATCTTCCAGCGCCTGACGCAGCTCGGCTTTATCCGTCACGTTGTCTTTAACCGCGTCATAATCGAACCAGTCGCGCTGGTAGTACGGACGGATCTCACCGTCTTTACTCCACAGATAGCTGCCTGCCGGGAACTCTTTAATGGTGCGGCAGACCGGTACCAGAGCTTTCATTTCAGAGGCAACATAGAAGTTGCCGTGTTCATCGTGGCCCATGTACAGCGGGATAATGCCGATATGGTCGCGGCCAATCAGATACGCGTCTTTTTCGCTATCGTACAGGGCGAAGGCAAACATACCCTGCAGGTCGTCCAGGAATTCCGGACCTTTCTCCTGATAGAGCGCCAGAATCACTTCACAGTCAGACCCGGTCTGGAAGGCGTAGCGATCGCCGTACTCGGCGCGCAGTGCCTGATGGTTATAGATTTCACCGTTAACAGCCAGCGCGTGCGTTTTTTTCTCGTTATACAGCGGCTGTGCACCGGCGTTGACGTCTACGATAGACAGACGTTCGTGAGCCAGAATCGCTTTATCACTGGCGTAAACGCCTGACCAGTCCGGGCCGCGATGGCGCATCAGGCGGGACAGTTCGAGTGCTTTTTTACGCAGTTCGCCCGCGTCAGTTTTAATATCCAGTACGCCAAAAATTGAACACATAACCTTCTCCGTTAACCCTGTTGCTTTGTAATGTTGCTTGCTTATGAAAATGCCGCAAAGGGCGAAGGGGCGCAAGAGATTTACGGGCGAAAACGGAAATAGTGCAATGGTGATTGCGGAATAGTGAAAAAAGAGTACGCCATGAACACTTTTATTGATGATTATGCAATAAAGTGCGCTTTTTGTTAGATATGGTTTTATTTGTAAGGGCTAAAAATGAAAAACCACGCCCTGAGCGTGGTTTGGTATCAGATAATGTCAATTTCATCGACGGAGGGGTAAATCCAGCTTGGTCGGAACGGCATCGAATCAATGTCATCAAGCTGCGAGACGCCGGACAGCACCAGAATGGTTTCCAGACCCGCCTGGAAGCCGGCCAGAATATCCGTACGCAGGTTATCGCCGACAATAACCGTTTCTTCTGAGTGGGCCTGCATTTTATTGAGCGCGGCGCGGATGATCCACGGGCTTGGTTTGCCGACATAGAATGGCTTGCGCCCGGAGATTTTTTCAATACCGGCACACAGCGCGCCACAGGCCGGATAAAAACCTCGACCGTGGGTATCCGGGTTGGTGGCAATGAAGCGCGCGCCGTTGGCAACGAAGAACGAGGCTTTATGCATCATCTCCCAGTTATAGGAGCGCGTTTCACCCACAATCACGAAGTCCGGATTGACATCGGTAATCGTAAAGCCCGCTTTATACAGCTCGTGGATCAGCGCGCCTTCGCCGACCACGTACGCTTTTTTGCCTTCCTGACGTTTCAGAAAATCCGCCGTTGCCATCGCCGAGGTATAAAACACACTGTCCGGGACGTCGACGCCCGCCGTCGCAAAGCGGTTTGCCAGATCCTGACCGGTCTGAGAAGGGTAGTTCGTGAGAAGAACCAGAGGCATTCCTTTGTCGATGATGCGGTGAAGAAACTCCGCAGCACCTGGTACGGCAACGTTGTCGTGCATCAGCACGCCGTCGATATCACAAATTACATTCTTAATGGTCATGGACGTTCCGACATCAAAAAAAGAAGGCGTTACTATAAGGTCCGATCAACTTTCCAGCAAATGCTGCAGCAGAATACCGTTGAGCATGGCGCGTTTCACCAGCGCAAAAGCGCCAATTGCCGAGCGATGGTCAAGTTTTGAACGAACCACCGGGAGGTTCTGGCGGAATGCTTTCAGCGCCTGGGTGTTAATACAGCCTTCAATCGCGGGGAGCAGCACCTTTTCCGCTTCAACAATTTCTCCGGCTATCACCACTTTCTGTGGGTTAAACAGGTTAATGGCGATGGCGATAGTTTTCCCCAGATGGCGCCCAACCTGCTCGATCACCTCACAGGCCAGCGCGTCGCCTTTATTGGCGGCTTTGCAGATGGTGCCTATCTTGCAATCAGCCAGCGTGACGCGACTCTGGTAACCTTGTTCAAGCAGATGGCGAACGCGCTGCTCAATGGCCGTGTTGGCGGCAATGGTTTCAAGGCAGCCGAAGTTACCGCAGTGGCAGCGTTCGCCCAGCGGCTCGACCTGAATGTGGCCGATCTCGCCGACGTTACCGTTGCGACCAATAAAAATCCGACCGTTAGAAATAATACCTGCGCCTGTCCCGCGGTGGACACGCACCAGAATAGAGTCTTCGCAGTCCTGACTCGCACCAAAGTAGTGCTCTGCCAGTGCCAGAGAACGAATATCGTGGCCGACAAAACAGGTCACTTTAAAGTGTTTTTCCAGCGCATCGACCAGCGCCCAGTTTTCCACCTGAATGTGCGGCATGTAGCGAATCACGCCGCTTTCCGGGTCGACCAGTCCGGGTAAAATCACTGAAATTGCAATGAGCTCGCGGATCTTACGCTGACAGCTCTCAATAAAGTGCGCGATGGTATTCAGCAGCGCGTGCTCCAGCGTCTCCTGGGTGCGCTCGGGAAGGGGATAGTGCTCTTCCGCAATTGCTTTGCTGCTCAGATCGTAGAGCGTGAGCGTGGTGTCATGACGGCCGAGCCGAACGCCAATCGCCTGAAAATTGCGGGTTTCGGTAATAATGGAGATAGCGCGGCGGCCCCCGGTAGAGGCCTGCTGATCGACTTCTTTGATCAAACCGCGCTCAATAAGCTGGCGGGTAATTTTTGTCACGCTGGCGGGAGCAAGCTGGCTTTGTTCGGCTATCTGAATTCGAGAGATTGGCCCGTGTTGGTCAATCAGGCGATATACCGCCGCACTGTTAAGTTGTTTAACGAGATCGACATTACCGATTTGAGCTTGTCCGCCTGGTGTCATACTTTTACTTACTCAGTGACGACCTCGTTACCATTAACGATGGTCTTAATAATTTTATAATCGTGTGTGAATGCCGTCAGGTTTGCAACCATACCCGGTGCAATTCCGCCAAGCTGTTTATCCACGCCGATTGCGCGAGCCGGATAAAGGGTAGCCATACGCAGGACTTCATCCAGCGCAATCCCACAGTGCTCAACCAGGTTACGCACCCCTTCAATCATTGTTAAAGAGGAACCGCTCAGCGTACCGTTTTCATCCACACACAGTCCATTGCGGTAGTATATTGTTTTACCGGCAAAAATGAACTGCTCAATATTTGCACCTGCTGGTGCAGTGGCATCGGTAACCAGGCAAAGCTTGTCACCTTTCAGGCGCTTGGCATTACGAATGTTGGTGTAATCCACGTGCATACCATCAGCAATAATGCCGCAGTAGACGTCTGGCTCGTCCAGAATCGCCCCGACCAGACCCGGTTCGCGACCGGTGATATAAGGCATGGCGTTGTAAAGGTGCGTGGCGAAGGTAATGCCCGCGCGGAAGCCCGCTTTGGCTTCTTTCAGCGTGGCGTTTGAGTGCCCTGCTGAAACCACAATCCCGGCGGCAGCCAGTTTGCTGATCACGTCAGTGCCGGTCATCTCTGGTGCCAGCGTCACTTTAGCGATCACATCGGCGTTCGCACACATGTAGTCGACCAGTTCAGCGTCAGGCTTGCGCACGTAATCCGGGTTATGGGTGCCTTTCTTCACGATATTCAGCCATGGCCCTTCCAGGTGCAGACCGAGCGCCTGATTAGGATGTTTGGCGAGGTATTCGCGCATCACGCGGATACCCTGTTTCATCAGGTCATCACTGCTGGTGATGAGCGTTGGCAGATAGCTGGTGCAGCCCGATTTCTCGTTGGCTTTCTGCATGATTTCCAGCGTTTCAACCGTCACCGCCTCGGCAGTGTCATTGAATTGCACACCGCCGCAGCCGTTCAGCTGTACGTCGATGAAACCGGGGGAGATTACTGCTCCATTGAGTGAGCGCTGTTCAATCCCTGGCGGCAGTTCTGCCTGCGGACAAACACGTTCAATCAGGCCATTGGCGATAACAATCGCATGGTCATCCAGAATTTCGTGGCCGGTATAAATCCGACCGTGGGTTAAAGCGTACATAACGACCCCCGGTTAAAAAAAGCGGCCGCCTCTTTGAGAAGAGGCGGTTAATCAATTACAGACCTTTGATGTTCTCGGCTTCTAACTCGTTGAAGTATTTCAGCGTTTTCACTTTCAGCTCCATCGTGGACGGTTCGTCGCAGACGATGACTGATTTTGGATGCAGCTGCAGGCAGCTGATGGTCCACATGTGGTTAACGTTGCCTTCAACGGCAGCCTGGAGCGCCTGCGCTTTCACGCCACCCAGCACCAGAATCATCACTTCTTCGGCATCCAGCAGGGTGCCTACGCCAACGGTCAGGGCGTATTTTGGAACCTGGTTCACATCACCGTCAAAGAAGCGGGAGTTTGCCACGCGGGTGTCATGGGTCAGCGTTTTAATACGCGTGCGGGAAGCCAGGGACGATGCCGGCTCGTTAAACGCGATATGACCATCGTTGCCCACGCCGCCCATAAACAGGTGGATTTTACCGTAAGAACGGATTTTTTCTTCGTACTGACGGCATTCTGCGTCAATATCAGGCGCATTTCCATTCAGCAGGTTAATATTTTCCGCTGGGATATCAACGTGATCAAAGAAATTCCGGTGCATAAAGCTATGGTAGCTTTCCGGGTGGTCTTTTGGCAGGCCGACATATTCATCCATATTGAAGGTCACAACATGTTTGAAGCTAACCTGGCCCGCTTTGTGCATTTCAACCAAGGCTTTATACGCCGTCAGCGGAGTACCGCCGGTTGGCAGGCCAAGAACGAAAGGACGATCGGCGGTAGGCTTGAAGGCATTAATGCGGTTAACGATATGGCGAGCGGCCCATTTACCGACTTGTTCAGCAGTTGCCAGGGGAATCAGTCTCATTGTTCACCTCAAGAGTTAAAGTAGAAGAGTGGGCGGATGGCTACCGGAACCTGATACTTAAGCGTAACCTGGAACCTTTCAGGCTGGATCAATCCGTCTTGATTTTTTGAATGATAAAATAAGTTTTCGCTGTTAGCCAATGAAAGGGAGGGCTTAATACGATATTTGGTGACAAAAATCACAAAAAATGGGTGTTTAATTTGCGATACGAATTAATTTTTCACACACTCACACTGCCAGTGAATTATCGACGGTACTTATCGTTAGCAACACAATAAAAACATAGTTAATGCGCGAGCCTGGAAAGGGTCTCGTAGGGGGAATAGGATGAATATTTTAGGTTTTTTCCAGCGCCTCGGTAGGGCTTTGCAGCTCCCTATCGCCGTGCTACCGGTTGCAGCGCTGCTGCTGCGATTCGGGCAACCCGATCTTCTCAACGTGCCGTTTATCGCCCAGGCTGGCGGCGCAATCTTTGACAACCTGGCGCTGATTTTCGCCATCGGCGTTGCTTCCAGCTGGTCTAAAGACAGTGCGGGGGCCGCAGCGCTGGCAGGGGCGGTCGGTTACTTCATCCTGACGAAAGCGATGGTAACGATTAACCCGGAAATCAACATGGGCGTACTGGCGGGTATCATTACCGGTCTGGTCGGCGGTGCGGTATATAACCGCTGGGCAAACATCAAGCTGCCAGACTTCCTCAGCTTCTTTGGTGGCAAACGCTTCGTGCCAATCGCGACCGGCTTCTTCTGTCTGGTTCTGGCCGCGATCTTTGGCTACGTTTGGCCGCCAGTGCAGCATGCTATCCATGCGGGCGGCGAGTGGATCGTCTCTGCGGGTGCGATGGGGGCGGGCATCTTCGGCTTCATTAACCGTCTGTTGATCCCAACCGGTCTGCATCAGGTTCTGAACACCATCGCCTGGTTCCAGATTGGTGAGTTTACCAATGCGGCGGGTACCGTTTTCCACGGCGACATTAACCGCTTCTACGCGGGTGATGGCACCGCGGGCATGTTTATGTCCGGCTTCTTCCCAATCATGATGTTTGGTCTGCCGGGCGCTGCGCTGGCCATGTACCTGGCTGCGCCGAAAGCGCGTCGTCCAATGGTCGGCGGTATGCTGCTGTCAGTCGCCATTACCGCATTCCTGACCGGTGTGACCGAGCCTCTGGAATTCCTGTTCATGTTCCTGGCTCCGCTGCTGTACCTGATGCACGCGGTGTTAACCGGTATCAGCCTGTTCGTGGCGACTCTGCTGGGCATCCATGCGGGCTTCTCCTTCTCTGCAGGCGCGATCGACTACGTACTGATGTACAACCTGCCAGCGGCAAGCAAGAACGTCTGGATGCTGGTGGTGATGGGTGCGGCCTTCTTCGTTATCTACTTCGTTCTGTTCAGCGCGGTTATCCGTATGTTTAACCTCAAAACGCCGGGCCGCGAAGATACCACTGATGACGTCGTGACCAGTGAAGCCAACAGCAATACCGAAGAAGGTTTAACTCAGCTGGCAACCAGCTACATTGCCGCAGTCGGCGGTACCGACAACCTGAAAGCCATTGATGCCTGTATTACCCGTCTGCGTCTGACCGTGGGTGACTCCGCTCGCGTAAGCGATGCAATGTGTAAACGCCTTGGCGCATCTGGCGTCGTTAAACTAAACAAACAAACTATCCAGGTTATCGTGGGCGCCAAAGCGGAATCCATCGGTGACGAAATGAAGAAAGTGGTTGCGCGTGGCCCGGTTGCAGCGGCAGCAGCTGACAGCGCACCTGCGGCAACGGCGACTCCGGCCGCGAAGCCACAGGCCGTGCCTAACGCCGTGACGGTGGCGGCTCTGGTCTCTCCGGTAACGGGTGAGGTCGTTGACCTTGAACAAGTGCCTGACGAAGCGTTCGCCAGTAAAGCGGTAGGCGACGGCGTGGCGGTGAAACCAACGGACAAAACCGTCGTCTCTCCTGCTGCGGGTACTATCGTGAAGATTTTCAACACCAACCACGCGTTCTGCCTCGAAACCGAAAATGGCGCGGAGATTGTTGTCCACATGGGCATCGATACCGTTGCGCTGGAAGGTAAAGGCTTTACTCGTCTGGTGGAAGAGGGCGCTGAAGTGGTGGCCGGGCAGCCGGTTCTGGAGATGGATCTGGACTTCCTGAACGCCAATGCACGCTCCATGATCAGTCCGGTTGTTTGCAGCAACATCGACGACTTCAGTGGCCTGGTTATTCAGGCAAAAGGTCAGGTGGTTGCAGGTCAAACGCCACTGTATGAGATTAAAGGCAAGTAATCGCTCCTGAGTAGAGTTATGCCTTAAGCGGCGGGGGATATCCTCCGCCGCTTTTTTTTGCAGCAAATGCCCCCATTATTTTCATCTGATACGTATTTTCCGTAACTAAGGGTTGTCACTACGTCCGGCTTATAAGATCATATGCCGTTATACGTTGTTTACGCTTTGAGGAATCCACGATGAGTGAGGCTGAAGCCCGCCCGAGTAACTTTATTCGTCAGATCATCGATGAAGATCTGGCCAGTGGTAAGCACACCACGGTGCATACCCGCTTCCCGCCGGAGCCGAACGGCTACCTGCATATTGGTCATGCGAAATCCATCTGCCTGAACTTTGGCATTGCGCAAGACTATCAGGGGCAGTGCAACCTGCGTTTCGATGACACCAACCCAGTAAAAGAAGACATCGAATACGTTGAGTCCATCAAGAACGACGTGCAATGGCTGGGCTTCAACTGGTCTGGCGATATCTGCTACTCCTCTGACTATTTTGATCAGCTGTACGCTTACGCGGTTGAGCTGATCAACAAAGGTCTGGCGTACGTCGATGAACTGTCCGCGGATGAAATCCGTGAATACCGCGGTACGCTGACGCAACCTGGCAAAAACAGTCCGTTCCGCGATCGCAGCGTGGAAGAGAACCTGGCGCTGTTTGAAAAAATGCGTGCGGGTGGTTTTGAAGAAGGCAAAGCCTGTCTGCGTGCCAAAATCGACATGGCTTCTCCGTTCATCGTGATGCGCGATCCGGTGCTGTACCGCATTAAGTTTGCTGAACACCACCAGACCGGTAACAAGTGGTGCATCTACCCGATGTACGACTTCACCCACTGCATCAGCGATGCGCTGGAAGGCATTACCCACTCGCTGTGTACGCTTGAGTTCCAGGACAACCGTCGCCTGTACGACTGGGTGCTGGATAACATCACCATCCCTGTGCATCCGCGTCAGTACGAGTTCTCTCGTCTGAATCTGGAATACACCGTGATGTCCAAGCGTAAGCTGAACCTGCTGGTGACTGACAAGCACGTTGAGGGCTGGGACGACCCGCGTATGCCGACCATTTCTGGTCTGCGTCGTCGTGGCTACACCGCTGCTTCTATTCGTGAGTTCTGCAAGCGCATCGGCGTGACCAAGCAGGACAACACCATTGAAATGGCGTCGCTGGAGTCCTGCATTCGTGAAGACCTCAACGAAAATGCCCCGCGCGCGATGGCAGTTATCGACCCGGTAAAACTGGTTATCGAAAACTATCCTCAGGGTGCGAGTGAACTGGTTGCCATGCCTAACCATCCGAACAAACCGGAAATGGGAAGCCGTGACGTACCGTTCAGCGGTGAAATCTGGATCGACCGCGCTGACTTCCGTGAAGAAGCCAACAAGCAGTACAAGCGTCTGGTGCTGGGTAAAGAAGTCCGTCTGCGTAACGCCTACGTGATCAAAGCCGAGCGCGTAGAGAAAGATGCAGAAGGGAATATCACCACCATCTTCTGTTCATACGATGCCGAAACGCTGAGCAAAGATCCTGCCGATGGTCGCAAGGTGAAAGGCGTTATCCACTGGGTAAGCGCTTCTCACGCGCTGCCGGTAGAAATCCGTCTGTACGATCGTCTTTTCAGCGTGCCTAACCCGGGTGCGGCGGAAGACTTCCTGGCGACGATCAACCCGGAATCTCTGGTGATCAAACAGGGTTATGCTGAGCCATCGCTGAAAACAGCTGAAGCAGGTAAAGCGTTCCAGTTCGAGCGTGAAGGTTACTTCTGCCTGGACAGCCGTTACAGCACTGCGGAAAAACCGGTATTTAACCGCACCGTCGGTCTGCGTGACACCTGGACCAAGATCGGCGAATAATAACGCCGCTCTGGTCAATGAGAAACAAACGCCGCTTACTGCGGCGTTTTTTTTATTAATGATCATATCGTTAAAGTGGCGTTGTAAAAATGTCCGCCGTTATTTTTGGTCAATGTGGTGCTACTTATTTTTTTTAAAAAAGTTTGTCTGTTTTTGAAAATGGCAAATTTCGCAAAATACGCGATTTCTAATGTTCTAATACCCTGAAATACGCTGCTATACCCCCGCCAAATCACGCTTCCGGCCAAATGTTACAAAGCACTACCAATTATGTGCACTTCGTCATAATCCTGACTTTTGCCTGATGAAAAGCATTGATAATTCGCGTCGCGAAAAATAACCTAAAGACGGTAGTTAATTCGAGGGTATTTATAACTACCCCTGACCGCCTGGTCTTTTTTATTTTCGCCGTTTTAGGCGCTTTAATTCGTCAAAGAGGAATAATCTATGCGTACGTTCAGTGGCAAACGTAGTGCGCTGGCGCTGGCTATTGCCGGTGTGACAGCAATGTCTGGCCTGGTTGTTACACCTGAGGCGAAAGCTGCGGGTTTCATCGACGATTCTACCCTCACGGGCGGCATCTATTACTGGCAGCGTGAACGTGACCGTAAAGACGTCGCCGAAGACAAATATAAAACCAACCTTTCTCACTCCACCTGGAACGCCAACCTGGACTTCCAGTCAGGCTATGCCGCAGATATGTTCGGCCTGGATATCGCTGCATTCACCGCGATCGAAATGGCGGAAAACGGCGATAGCGGCCACCCTAACGAAATTGCCTTCTCCTCCAGCAACAAAGCTTACGATGAAGACTGGTCCGGTGATAAGAGCGGTATCAGCCTGTACAAGGCCGCAGCGAAATTTAAATACGGCCCGGTCTGGGCGCGTGGAGGGTATATTCAGCCAACCGGCCAGACGCTGTTAGCACCACACTGGAGCTTCATGCCAGGTACCTATCAGGGTGCAGAAGCCGGGGCGAACTTTGACTATGGTGATGCGGGTGCGTTGAGCTTCTCCTATATGTGGACTAACGAGTATAAGGCTCCATGGCACATTGAAATGGACAAGTTCTACCAGAACGATAAGAAAACCAAAGTCGATTATCTCCACTCGCTGGGCGCGAAATACGACTTTAAAAACGATCTGGTACTGGAAGCCGCATTTGGTCAGGCGGAAGGCTATATCGATCAGTATTTTGCTAAAGCCAGCTACAAATTTGATATCGCAGGAAGTCCGCTGAGCACCAGCTACCAGTTCTATGGTACGCGTGACAAGGTCAGCGATGGCGGCGTCAACGACATTTATGACGGCACCGCGTGGCTGCAGGCGCTGACTTTCGGCTATAAAGTGGGCCAGGTTGATTTACGCCTGGAAGGGACATGGGTGAAGGCGGAAGGGCAGCAGGGCTACTTCCTGCAACGTATGACGCCAACTTACGCGTCATCTAACGGTCGTCTGGATATCTGGTGGGATAACCGCTCAGACTCCAACGCCAATGGTGAAAAAGCGGTCTTCTTCGGCGCAATGTATGATCTGAAAAACTGGAACCTGCCGGGTTGGGCAGTGGGCGCTTCTTACGCTTACGCCTGGGACGCAAAACCTGGCGACATGGCCACACCGGATGCGTACTACGATCCAAACTATCGCCTGAAAGAGTCCTCCTACAGCCTGGATGCTATCTATACCCTGCAGGATGGGCGCGCGAAGGGCACGATGTTCAAACTGCACTTCACTCAGTATGACAACCACTCCGATATCCCGAGCTATGCGGGCGGTTACGGCAACATCTTCCAGGATGAACGTGACGTGAAATTCATGGTTATTGCCCCATTCACCATCTTCTGATGAATCATCCGGCGGGTTAAGGCCCGCCGGACCGGAGACTGCATATGATGAAAAAAATCGTAATTGTCGCGATGCTTGCATCGGGGCTGGTGGCCTGCGCTCAGCCTCAGGCACCGAAAGAAGATTCCAGGCTGAAGGAGGCTTACAGCGCCTGTATTAATACCGCACAAGGCTCGCCGGAGAAAATTGAAGCCTGTCAGAGCGTACTGAATGTGCTGAAGAAAGAGAAGGCGCATGAGCAATTCGCGACGCAGGAGAATATTCGTGTGATGGATTATCAGGCCTGTATCCAGGCGCGTAAAACGGGTAACGATCAGGAAGTCGCGAAGCGTTGCGATAAGATCTGGAACGAGATACGCAATAACAATAATTAAGTTGCTTTACGCCCGGTGGCGCTGCGCTTACCGGGCCTACAAAGGCGTCATAGTCCGTAGGCCCAGGCGCAGCGCCACCGGGCTTTTTAAGGCAAAAAAAAGCCAGCCTTACGGCTGGCTCAGAGTATGAACGTGACTTATTTTGCGTCGTGCGCGTGTTCATTTTCGCGGCAATCACCTTCAGCGCAGTGACCATACAGGTACAGGCTGTGGTTGGTCAGGCGGATGCCATGACGAGCGGCGATTTCACGCTGCCGCGATTCGATGGAATCATCGCTGAATTCAATGACCTTGCCGCAATCGAGGCAGATCAGGTGATCGTGGTGATGCTGCTGGGTCAGTTCGAATACAGATTTACCGCCTTCGAAATTATGACGGGTAACAATGCCCGCGTCATCAAACTGGTTCAGCACGCGATAAACGGTGGCCAGACCAATCTCTTCACCCATGTCGATAAGACGTTTATAGAGGTCTTCCGCACTGACATGGTGGTTGTCTGGACCCTGAAGCACTTCGAGGATTTTTAACCGAGGAAGCGTTACTTTCAGGCCAGCCTTCTTTAATGCGGTATTGTTGTCAGTCATGCGGAATCTGTCCTGTTGCTAAACGATTCACTTCTGAAAGAAGTGACAGAAAATGCACCTTGGATATTGCGTCTCATTATAGAACTGCCACGGCTAAATGAAAACTGCAAGTCTCAGGCAAAGTATGCTTATAAAAATGGGGTATCACCGACAAACTTGTGAAATGAAAACCACATTTTACCAGGGAAACATTGTACAGGTCTGAGCGAAAAAGTTAAAAGTTTGTAGCAATTAATTTAATCGGTTTTACCTGGAAAACGGGCGCAACCGCCGTTGCGCCGCGAAAATCAGGCGTTGAGAATATCGTCCAGGTGCAGTTCTTCACGGATCTGCTTAACCCACTTCTCTACGCGCTCAGCGGTCAGCTCAGGCTGACGGTCTTCGTCGATGGCCAGACCCACGAAGTGATCGTCATCGGCAAGACCTTTGGAGGCTTCAAAGTGGTAACCGGCAGTGGGCCAGTGACCGACAATAACGGCGCCGTTCGGCTCAATGATGTCGCGGATGGTGCCCAGCGCGTCGCAGAAGTACTCGGCATAGTCTTCCTGATCGCCACAGCCAAACAGGGCAACCAGCTTGCCGTTGAAGTCCACCTCTTCCAGCGTTGGGAAGAAATCATCCCAGTCGCACTGTGCTTCACCGTAGTACCAGGTTGGAATACCCAGCAGCAGAATGTCGTAGCCCTCGAGATCTTCTTTGCTGCTCTTGGCGATGTCATGCACATCAGCAACGTCTTTACCGAGCTGTTTCTGAATGTTTTTTGCGATATTTTCGGTATTGCCGGTATCACTGCCGAAGAAAATGCCGATGATTGCCATGAGTAAAATAACCTCTTGAAACTTAATGGTATGGTGGCGCAATTCGGCCACGGATAAGGGCAATAATAGCAGAACAGGCAACCCTGCGGAAACCGCTATCGCGCAGGACTGCACTCTGTGCTACATGAAAAGGGTAAAAAAGGGGTTTTTCAGACTTATGCCTGGCTGCGCAATGTCTCAAGCTGGGCGATCAGCATCTCTTCAATGAGCTCGCTGCGGCTGATATTACGCGCTTCCGCCAGCTCGTTAAGCGCATCGACAGCGTCAGCGTTGAGCTTCAATTCGACACGCTTAAGCCCACGATTTTTATCGCGTTTAAGCTGGTTGCGTTTATTAATACGCAGCTGTTCGTCGCGCGAAAGCGGATTCGTTTTCGGTCGTCCCGGTCGACGCTCATTCGCGAACAGATCTAGTGTCGTACGGTCCGTTTGTTCTTTGGCCATGATTCTGAGACTTCGGGGGAAACACGCCGCCCTGCTAATGCCCGGGCGATAAGCGCGCCATCATACATCAGCAAAAACGGCACGCCAACGACTGGAAGCCCGTCGTCTTCCAGTCGCTCTCTTTTTAATCAATTTGCCGTGTCAGTGAGATAGCGACGAATGGCGCGCAGGACTGCATCAGGTTTTTCCGCATGTACCCAATGCCCGGCACCGGCAATTACATGGGCGCGCGCCTGCGGGAATTGTGCCAGCAGCGTGTCGCGGTAAACATCAGTAACGTAAGGCGAGTTACCGCCGCGAATGAAGAGGGTAGGATGCGGCCAGGCGGGGACGGTTTCCCAGCCCACGATGTTATTATACTGGTCCCACAGCACCGGGACGTTAAAACGCCATTGCCCCTCAACAAACGACTTCAGCAGGAATTGCACCACGCCTTCTTCATCAAGATGCTCACGCATCACGGCTGCTGCCTGCTGACGGGTGGAAACGCCGGCCTCCGTCACCGCATTAATTGCCGCGAAGATCTCATCGTGACGGCGAACGTCGTAATCCACTGGGGCGACATCAATCACCACCAGCCTGGAAATTCGCTCAGGTGCCAATGCTGTGAGCGCCATGACCGCTTTGCCGCCCATCGAATGCCCGATGAGGGTCACTTTCTGCAGGTTGTGAGCGTCCAGCGTATCCAGGAGATCCTGCGCCATTGCTGCGTAGGTCATCTCGTCTGCGCGCCCGGAAAGCCCGTGGTTGCGCATATCGACCTGTAAAATATCGTGATCGGTAACCAGATCGCGCGCCAGCACGCCCAGGTTATCCAGGCTGCCAAAAAGTCCATGAACCAGTACGATGGGAGAATTATTGTTCGGCGATTGTGCAGTTTGCGCTCGGGTATTCAATTTCATGGCAAAGTTCTTTTTTTACGTTTGTCAGGTTAGGGTATCATGTTGACCATTCTGCCGCCCGGCCGCAAGGTTCCAGTTTAATCTGACTTTTGCCGCCAACCTGGTTTGACGCTATCCGCTGTTGGGATTTGACCTTATAATCCCAATGACTTGTATTCAGATAAGATATCGCACTGGATTAAGATGAAAACAATCGAAGTTGATGACGAACTCTATCAGTATATTGCCAGCCAAACGCGGCATATCGGGGAGAGCGCGTCCGACATTTTACGGCGCATGCTTAAAATTTCCGCCGCTTCACAGCCTGCTACCCCAGTCACCAAAGATGTCGTGTCTCAGCCGAGCGTTGTTGCACAAGCAAAGCCTGCCGTGACGCCGGTAAAAGATAAAGTACGCGCGATGCGCGAGCTGCTGCTGTCCGACGAGTATGCGGAGCAGAAAAAGGCGGTTAACCGCTTTATGCTGGTGCTGTCTACACTTTACTCCCTGGATAACAAAGCGTTTGCTGAAGCGACCGAGTCGCTGCACGGTCGTACTCGCGTCTATTTCGCGGGCGACGAGCAAACGCTGCTGCAAAATGGCAACCAAACCAAACCTAAACATGTCCCTGGCACCCCATACTGGGTGATCACCAATACCAATACGGGCCGCAAGTGCAGCATGATTGAACACATCATGCAGTCCATGCAGTTCCCGGCGGAATTGATTGAAAAGGTTTGCGGTACAATTTAACCCTTGCATCAGAAGGACCCGGTAATGGCAAATCACAGCCGTGCAGGCCAACCTGCACAACAAAGCGATTTGATTAACGTCGCTCAGCTGACCGCGCAGTATTACGTGCTGAAGCTGGTCGTGGGCAACGCAGAACACGCAGTGAAGTTTGGTACATCTGGTCACCGCGGCAGCGCGGCACGCCATAGCTTTAACGAACCGCACATTCTGGCCATTGCTCAGGCCATTGCGGAAGAGCGCGCTAAAAACGGCGTTACCGGTCCGTGCTACGTGGGGAAAGATACCCATGCGCTGTCTGAACCGGCGTTCATCTCTGTGCTGGAAGTGCTGGCGGCAAACGGCGTCGACGTGATTGTGCAGGAGAATAACGGCTTCACGCCAACGCCGGCGGTGTCTAACGCTATCCTGGTGCACAACAAAAAAGGTGGTGCGCTGGCTGACGGGATTGTTATCACGCCATCCCACAACCCGCCGGAAGACGGGGGCATTAAATACAACCCGCCTAACGGTGGCCCGGCAGATACTAACGTCACCAAAGTGGTAGAAGACCGCGCAAACGCGCTGTTGGCTGACGGTCTGAAAGGCGTGAAACGCATCTCTCTGGATGCGGCAATGGCGTCCGGTCACGTAAAAGAGCAGGATCTGGTTCAGCCGTTCGTGGAGGGGCTGGCGGATATCGTCGATATGGCGGCGATTCAGAAAGCAGGCCTGAAGCTGGGCGTGGACCCGCTGGGCGGCTCCGGTATCGAGTACTGGAAACGCATTGCCGAGCATTACAAGCTGGATCTGACCATCGTGAACGATCACGTCGATCAGACCTTCCGCTTTATGCACCTGGATAAAGACGGCGCGATCCGTATGGACTGCTCCTCCGAGTGTGCGATGGCGGGCCTGCTGGCGCTGCGCGACAAATTCGATCTGGCGTTTGCTAACGATCCGGATTATGACCGTCACGGTATCGTCACCCCTGCCGGGCTGATGAACCCGAACCACTATCTGGCTGTGGCGATCAACTACCTGTTCCAGCATCGTCCGCAGTGGGGCAAAGAGGTGGCTGTCGGTAAAACGCTGGTCTCTTCCGCGATGATCGACCGCGTGGTCGACGCGCTGGGCCGCAAGCTGGTGGAAGTGCCGGTGGGCTTCAAATGGTTTGTTGACGGTCTGCACGACGGCAGCTTCGGCTTCGGTGGTGAAGAGAGCGCCGGGGCATCCTTCCTGCGTTTCGACGGCACGCCATGGTCAACCGATAAAGACGGTATCATCATGTGCCTGCTGGCGGCGGAGATCACCGCGGTCACCGGTAAGAACCCGCAGGAACATTACAACGACCTGGCGGCACGTTTTGGTGCGCCAAGCTACAACCGTATTCAGGCGAGCGCGACCTCAGCCCAGAAAGCGGCGCTGTCTAAACTCTCTCCGGAGATGGTCAGTGCTAACACCCTGGCAGGTGATCCGATCACCGCGCGTCTGACGGCTGCACCGGGTAACGGCGCGTCTATCGGGGGTCTGAAAGTAATGACCGAAAACGGCTGGTTCGCTGCACGTCCGTCCGGTACGGAAGACGCGTATAAAATCTATTGCGAAAGCTTCCTCGGCGCTGAGCACCGTCAGCAGATTGAGAAAGAAGCCGTAGAGATTGTCAGCGAAGTGCTGAAGAACGCGTAAGTGCGTTATCGGTGCGGGCTGATGCCCTCACCCCGGCCCTCTCCCACGGGGAGAGGGAGAAAACAATAAAAACGGCAACCCTCGGGCTGCCGTTTTGTTTTTACCTAACTATGCTTATTCTTCAATTCAAACCGTGGTGACACCAGACCGTACAGCGTCCAGCCCATAAAGGTCACCATTGCCCCATAGAGCATCGCTTCCTGACCGGAAGAGTAGAGCGCATAGAAGCTGTAAATCGCCCCAATGAGCGCCACGATATTCGCTGCTCGTGCTTTACGCGGATCCACCTTCGCGACCTTCTGAATAATCACCAGCGCGGCCATCGACAGAATGTACGGAATGATGTTCGTCACCACCGCCAGGTTGACCAGCACGTTGAACTGGCTGTTCAGCGACGGGCTAATGGTCATCAGCGACAATCCACTCTGGAAAATCACGATGGCCAGCATGCCCTGCACCGGTGCGTCCGCTTTGGTGACGCGGGAGAAGATTTTGGGGAAATAACCTTCGTCAGCCGAGGATTTAAACACCTGCGCGATGGTGAACTGCCAGCCGAGAAGCGAACCGCAGCAGGACATTACCATCAGACCCATAATCACCTTCCCGACTTCCGGGGTGAACATCTGGGCGAAAGCCAGCCCGAACGGTGCCGTGGAGTTAGCCAGATCCATATTCGGCACAATCCCGGCAATCACGTTGGTTGAGACGATATAGATCACCGCCGCCCCCAGCGTTCCGCCAAGTACCGCAATCGGCACGTTCTTTTCCGGGTTCTCAACCACTTCCGCGTTCGCGCAGGCCGATTCCAGTCCGAGGAAAGCCCACAGCGTCATGGCGATAGAAGAGCCCACGGCGGTAAAGAACGGCACATGATGCGGGTTCCAGGAGTTGGCGTAGAGCGTAGGACTAAACCAGAACCAGCCGATGATGCATAAACCGACGACCGGGATAATCACGCCCCAGACGGTGATGCTGCTCAGTTGTCCGGTGATACGCGCGCCGCCGAAGTTCGCCACGGTGCAGATCCACAGCACCCCGATGGTCGCCAGCCCAATTTGTACCGGGGTGAGCGTGGCGCCAAACAGTTCCGTCCCGTAACCCACGGCAGAAATGGCAATCGCCACGTTGGCGATCAGCAGCGATACACCATAGGTATAGTTGGCCATAAAGTTGCCGGACTTGCCAAAAGCGTATTCCGCATAGCCGCCCATCCCGCCGGACTTGCGGCTGAACATCCCGCATTTGGCGAATGCCCACGCCAGCGCCATTGACCCCACCGCCGTCACCAGCCAGGAGATAATCGAAATGGTGCCCACTTCGGCAAGCTTGGTGGGCAGCATGATGATCCCGGACCCCATCATGTTGACCATGGTGAGGATGGTCAGCTGCACCACGCCCATCTTATTGGATTTACTCATAATGTCTCTCCTTTCAGCAGCGCGGGCTGAGCAGCGGGTTGTTTGATGACGTTACAGCGAACCTGTTTGCGACCCTCACACTCTTCAACGTATACGCCCTGCAGCTCAGGCGCGAAGCCTGGTAGCAGGTTGATACCGTCTTCCAGCGCGGCAAAGTAGCGCAGCACGGAGCCGCCCCAGACTTCGCCCGGGACAACGCACAGCACCCCAGGCGGATAAGGCAGGGCGCCTTCAGCGGCAATGCGGCCTTCCGCGTCGCGCAGGGAGACCAGTTCGACTTCACCACGCAGATACGCATAGTTTGCCTCCTGCGGGTTCATCATCACGCGCGGGAAGTGAGACTTGCGGAACATCTCTTTTTGCAGTTGCTTCACGTTATGGCGGGCATAGAGATCGTGCATCTCCTGGCAAATCTGGCGCAGCGTGTAATCCGCGTAACGTTCCGGATGTTGTTTGTAGAGAGAAGGCAGGACCTCTTTCAGCGGAACATCGCTCTCGAGCAGTTTTTCGAAGCGCACCAGCTGCGCCACCAGCTGCTGCAGTTTGCCCATATCTTCCGCAGGGGTGAGCAGGAACAGGATCGAGTTGAGATCGCATTTCTCCGGCACGATGCCGTTTTCACGCAGGAAGTTGGCGAGGATGGTGGCGGGCACGCCGAAATCCTCATACTCGCCGGTGCGGGCGTTAATACCTGGCGTGGTCAGCAGGAGCTTGCACGGGTCGATAAAGTACTGGTGCTCGGCATAGCCCTCAAAAGCGTGCCAGTTTTCACCCGGTACGAAGTGGAAGAAGCGCAGATCGGTGGCAATTTCCGCTGTGTCGAAGCTTTCCCACGGACGGCCATCCACCGTCTCCGGCACAAACGGACGAAGGTACTGGCAGTTCTCCAGGATCAGTTTGCGCGCTTCGATACCGTTAACCACGCAGTCCATCCACATATTGCGACCGCTCTGACCTTCATGCATACGGGCGTTAATATCCAGCGCAGCAAACAGAGGGTAGAACGGGCTGGTGGAGGCGTGCATCATAAAAGCATTATTCAGCCGCTTGTGGGGTACATAGCGCTGCTGGCCTTTGATATGGCTGTCCTTTTTGTGGATCTGCGAGGTCTGCGAGAAGCCTGCCTGCTGTTTATGTACCGACTGGGTGACCAGAATTCCCGGGTCGTTTTCGTTCAGCTCCAGCAGCAGCGGCGAGCAGTCGGCCATCATCGGAATAAACTGCTCATAACCTACCCAGGCCGAGTCGAACAGGATGTAATCACACAGATGCCCAATCTTATCCACCACCTGACGGGCGTTATAGATGGTGCCATCGTAGGTACCCAGCTGGATCACCGCCAGACGGAACGGACGCGCATCGCGTGCACGCCCCGGCAACACCTCGGCTACCAACTCGCGCAGGTAGCTTTCCTCAAAGCAGTGCGCGTCAATGCCGCCAATAAAGCCGTACGGGTTGCGCGCGGTTTCCAGATAGACCGGCGTCGCGCCAGCCTGAAGAAGGGCGCCGTGATGGTTCGATTTGTGGTTATTACGGTCAAACAGCACCAGGTCGCCAGGGGTGAGCAGGGCGTTAAGGACCACTTTGTTGGATGAGGAGGTCCCATTCAGCACAAAGTAGGTCTTATCGGCATTAAAGACCTTTGCGGCATGTTGCTGCGCAATGCACGGCGCGCCTTCGTGGATCAGCAGATCGCCCATCGCCACGTCGGCGTTACACAGGTCGGAACGGAAAAGCGTTTCACCAAAGAAATCGACAAACTGATTGCCCGCAGGATGACGGCGGAAGAATTGCCCCCCCTGATGCCCCGGGCAGTCAAATGCGCTGTTACCCTGTTTCACGTAGTCTACGAGGGCACGGAAAAACGGCGGTCGCAGCTGGGTTTCGTACTTCTGGGCCGCCGCTTCCAGCTGGCGGCCATAAAAATCGTTGCTGGTGTCTGAATGCTCAAATACGCCGTGAATGCGCGATAAATAATCTGCCGGAATGATCTCTTCTTTATGCGTTGCGACAAAGACGGGAATGCCAAATCCGGTGGCTTCTATTTCTTCCAGTATGCCGCTGGAAATATCGCTAACGGCCAGAACAATGGCCGCGACGTCGATATAATCAGAAGCGCGGACATCCACAAGCTCACGCTGGGTGGTAAAGCAGTCCGGACATGCACGGCTGGCCGCGATTTTTAAACTTTTCATCTTTCTCTCTTTATTTTAGGTAATAAGCGTCCTTCGATTTCTTGTCAGAAAGAAATCGATAATTTTCCGGAAAAAAAGCAAAGTGTGGCCGCTGATTAAAATCAGTAAATTGCTTTTTGATGATTGAAATTCAGTCCGCCCGGTTGCAGATGAGTCTGAATTAAATTGAATGAGCGCACGAGTTCACAGGCAATGGCCTGTAAAATAAGGTATTTCAGGATAACCTGTAAGCGAGTGCGCCAGAAGTCGAAGGACTACCGGGCATTAAAGAGGTGAAAGTCAAAGCAGTTTCGGTGGGCAAACATCATGATATGTGTTGTCCGCCTTATATGGGGCATTAAGCGATTGTTGTTTTCCATGTTTCATTTTCCTTTCAGTAATTGAAAGCATGGTCATTTTATCCAGGAAAAAGGGATTAACTGTGAATCAGATCACCCTTAACCGATCATTTCAGAAATAATTAGTCGTTTTTGATGAATAACTCAGATCAAAATGCTGATTTGTTGTTGAAGTGTTAATGATTGGTTTTGTTAATGTTTTAAACGAGCAAAAATAATCCATGGAATAATGCATTGATTATTTTTTTAATATTTATCGGGAGGGTTTTTGATTATTTAGAAAATAATATGAATAGTTATTCAAAGCATAAACCGATAACCGATACCGGTTTCAGTTAATAAATGGCGAGGGCGAGCGGGGTCGACTTCCAGTTTCTGACGAAGGTGACCCATATATATGCGCAAATAGTGACTATGTTCCACCGCGTTGGGTCCCCACACCTGACTCAACAGTTGGCGCTGTGTGAGAACCTTGCCGTGGTTATTAAGCAGCACGGCGAGCAGGCGGAATTCGATGGGGGTAAGATGGATTTCCTCTTCACCGCGCACAATGCGCCGTGCGGCGAGGTCAACCCGAATATCACCAAACGTGTAGGTTGGGTCGGCAGGCGTGGTGGCGCTATGACGACGCAGCGCCACACGCAGGCGAGCCTGCAATTCGCCAATGCCAAAGGGTTTAATCAGATAGTCATCGGCGCCGGCATCCAGCGCGGCGATTTTATCCGTCTCTTCAGTACGGGCAGAGAGCACGAGAATCGGCATCTGGCTCCACTGACGAACCTCACGAATAAAATCGATGCCGTCGCCATCCGGCAGCCCAAGATCGAGGATCACCAGGTCCGGCTTGCGGGTGGCGGCTTCAATTAAACCCCGTTGAAGCGTACCCGCATCGTGAACGCGCAGACCGTCTCCTTCCAGCGCAGCGCGCAGAAAACGGCTAATGGCGATCTCATCTTCGACAATCAGAACGTTAATCACAAATCCTCTGGTAATTCATTCAGTTCTGGCGGGGTTTCCAGAGGAAGTGTAACACAAAAACGCGCGCCGCCTTCCGGACGATTCTCTGCGGAAATGGTTCCGCCATGGACGTCAACGATCGCCTGACAAATCGCCAGCCCGAGCCCAACGCCCGGAATGGCCGACTCCTTGTTCCCGCGCGCGAATTTTTCGAAAATAGCCAGCTCCTGCCCGGCAGGAATGCCCGGTCCGGTATCCCAGACGTCAAGGTGAAGCGTGCCATCCTCTACCATCGCATCCACGCCAATCCGGGCACTTGAGCCGGCATATTTACCGGCATTTTCCAGCAGATTGATCAGCACCCGTTCAAACAAGGGGCCATCGACGTGAATTAAGGTCAGGGGTTCAGGCATGTTCAGCGCGATATGCCGCCCACCGAGGCCGGGCTCCAGCATTTTCAGCGCGCTGCCTACCACTTCTTCCAGCGTGAGCCACTCTTTTTTGAGGTTAAATCCGCCCGACTGAATGCGCGCCATATCGAGCAGGTTATTCACCAGACGGGTGGTATTCAGCACGTGCTGGCGGATTTCGCTGGCCTGAAGGGCGTGTTTAGACCCTTCCGCGGCCAGGTCCAGCGTCAGGATTTCTGACTGACCAAACAGAACGGTCAGCGGTGTCCGCAGGTCGTGCGACAGCGCCGCCAGCAGCGAGTTACGAATGCTTTCACGCTCGCTGGCCAGTCGGGCCTGTTCTTCACTGGCGGTAAGCGCCAGCCGTTCCAGTGCGCTGGCAACCAGCAGCGTAAAAGTCTCCAGCAGCCGCTGCTGCTCGGGGATCATCAGTTGACGCAGGTTTGAGGGCTCAACAATCACCAGCCCCTGATTTTTATCGGCGCTGCGCAGCGGCAGAATTTGATAGGGCACGCCGGGCAGGGTGTCGGTACCTGCGCCCGCAGGTAACCCTTTATCAAAGCTCCAGCGCGCGATGGCTTCGTCCCAGGGCGTCATGCCGGAGGCCGAGGTTAGCGGGCGCAGCTTACCGTGTTCGTCCGGGAGTAAAATCAGGTTGCTGGCATGAAACGTCGAGCGAATAAACTGCTCGCTGGTCTGCACAATATCCAGCGGGGTCCGACCCACCGCCAGCGATTTTGACATTTCATACAGATGCCGCGTGCGCTGTTCGCGGTAGCGGGCGATGCGCGCCTGGTAGCGCACGCCCGCCGTCAGATTGCCGATCACCAGCCCGACGGTGAGCATCACGGCAAAGGTCAGGATGTACTGTACGTCCGACACGGCGAGCGTCCCGCGAGGGGCAATAAAGAACAGATCAAAGCTGATGACGTTAATCACCGTTGCCAGCACCGACGGCCAGCGTCCGTAAAAGAGCGCCACCACCACCACGCCAAGGAGGTAGATCATCACCAGGTTGGCCGCGTCGAAGGCAATCAGCCATTTGCTGGCAATGATCGTGATCAGGGCGCAGAGCACGACGGCCACCAGGCAGCCGCGAAGCTGAATGCGCCATTTATCACTGAAAGTACGGCTGTCCGGGGCGCGGCTGGGAAGGGGCGTGGGTTTATCATCCAGCGCCACGATCACCAGGTCCAGATCCGGCGCGCGGCGGGCCAGTTTGTCGGCAAAGGATTCACGGCTAAACCAGCGACGATGCTGGCGACGGCCAATGACGATTTTCCCCAGGTTATGCTCCCGGGCGTAGCGCAGAATGGCTTTATCTTCCTGAGGATCGGAAAGGGTGGCGGTTTCGGCACCCAGCTCCTGCGCCAGGCGCAGCGAACTCAGAATCGCGCGGCGCTGGTTTTCGGGCAGGGCATGAAGCTGCGGCGTTTCGACATACACCGCATGCCAGACGCTGCCAAATTTGGCGGCCAGACGCGCGGCGGTACGGACAAGTTTTTCGTTACCGCTGCCGTGCCCCACGCACAGCAGGATGGCATCCCGCGTATGCCAGACGCGTTCCTGGCCCTGCAAATCGCGCCAGGCACGCATCTGATCGTCAACGCGATCGGCAGTACGGCGCAGAGCCAGTTCGCGCAGGGCAATCAGGTTGCCTTTGCGGAAGAAATGTTCGATGGCACGCTCGGCCTGTCCGGCAATATAGACTTTGCCTTCGTGCAGGCGCTGGCGCAAATCATCCGGCGGCAGATCGACCAGCACCACTTCGTCAGCGGAATCGAAGAAAGGGTCGGGCACCGTCTCGCGCACCTGAATGCCGGTCACGCCGCTGACCACGTCGTTCAGGCTTTCCAGATGCTGCACGTTAACCGTCGTGAAAACATCAATGCCAGCTTCAAGTAATTCTTCCACATCCTGCCAGCGCTTGGGGTGACGCGAGCCTGGCGCATTGCTGTGCGCCAGTTCGTCCATCAGGATAAGCGCCGGACGGCGGGCGAGGGCGGCATCAATATCAAACTCTGTGACTAAACGACCCCGATGGCTGATGCGGCGTGGCGGCTGGGTGGCAAGCCCCTTCAGCAGCGATGCCGTCTCTTTACGTCCGTGGGTTTCAACCACGCCGATGAGTATATCGAGCCCCTGCGCCCGAAGCCGCTGGGCTTCCGTCAGCATGGCGAAGGTTTTCCCGACACCCGCGCAGGCGCCAAAGAAAATTTTCAGTTTGCCGCGATGGGCTTCAGCCGTCTGTTCAAGCAGCCTGTCCGGATCCGGGCGCATGGGCTCGTCGGTCATTTAGTTTTTCCTTAGCGCGTCCAGCGCCAGATTCAGCTCAACAATATTCACTACCGGCATGCCGATATAGCTGACCAGCGGCTTTTGTGTGTGTTCTGCCACCAGTTTGCTCACCTGTTCAACACTCAATTGACGGGCGGCGGCAACGCGCGGGATCTGCCACGCCACTGCTGCCGGCGTCAGGCTATAGTCCAGCCCGCTGGCTGAGGCGGTGACCAGCTCCACGGGAACCTCGCGGCTGGCCTGTGGGTTGGCGGCGCGCAGGGCGGCCACACGCTCGGCGACGGCTTTGTCCAGCGCCGGGTTGCTGCCCGCCAGGTTACTGCCGCCGGATGCCATCGGATTATACGGGCTTTCGGCAGTGGCGGAAGGGCGTCCCTGGAAGTAGCGAGCGTCCGTAAAGCTCTGGCCAATCAGGCGCGAACCGCGGTTTTCACCGTTTTGCATAATCAGCGAGCCGTTAGCCTGATCCTTAAACCACCACTGGCCCAGGGCGGTGGTGACCAGCGGGTAGAGCCCGCCGGTAATCAGCGACAGCAGAATAAACAGAAGTATAGCGGGGCGTAACATCGTCATTTGATTCACCTTTTAAACCAGCCCGAACAGGGTCAACAGCAGATCGATAGCCTTGATACCGATGAAGGGCACCACCAGCCCACCCAGGCCGTAAATCCACAGGTTGCGGCGCAGCATGGCGGCCGCCGTGAGCGGCTTGTAGCTCACGCCTTTCAGCGCCAGCGGGATCAGGAAGACAATAATCAGGGCGTTAAAGATTACCGCGCTCAGAATGGCCGATGCCGGGGAGTGCAGGTGCATTACGTTCAGGGCGTTTAATTGCGGATAGGTCGCAGCAAACGCGGCCGGAATGATGGCGAAATATTTCGCCACATCGTTAGCGATGCTGAACGTGGTCAGCGAGCCGCGCGTCATCAGCATCTGCTTACCAATGTGCACGACTTCAATCAGCTTGGTCGGGTTAGAGTCGAGATCGACCATGTTGCCCGCCTCTTTTGCCGCCTGGGTACCGGAGTTCATTGCCACCGCCACGTCGGCCTGCGCCAGAGCAGGGGCATCGTTGGTCCCGTCACCGGTCATCGCTACCAGACGCCCTTCCGCCTGATACTGACGAATCAAGGCCAGTTTGGCTTCCGGTGTGGCTTCGGAAAGAAAATCATCCACGCCCGCTTCGGCAGCAATCGCCGCTGCGGTCAGGCGGTTATCCCCGGTGATCATCACCGTTTTGATCCCCATTTTACGCAGCTGGGCAAAGCGTTCTTTGATGCCGCCTTTGACGATATCCTTCAGGGCAATCACCCCCAGCACATTTGCGCCTTCAGCCACCACCAGCGGCGTTGCCCCCTGACGGGCCACGCTTTCCACCAGACTATCCACTTCGGATGGGAAGTGACCGTTATTAGCCTCAATGTGGCGACGGATGGCGTCAACCGAGCCTTTACGGATCATCCGGTCCTGAATATTAATGCCGCTCATCCGGGTCTGTGCCGTGAAGGGCACGAAAGTGGCATGCAGGCTCTGAACGTCGCGCTGGCGCAGGTTAAAGCGCTGTTTGGCAAGAATCACAATGCTGCGACCTTCCGGAGTTTCGTCGGCAAGCGATGAGAGCTGTGCGGCATCTGCCAGCGTTTTTTCATCCACGCCAGGTGCGGGTAAGAAGTCTGATGCCTGACGGTTACCGAGGGTGATGGTCCCGGTTTTATCAAGCAGCAGAACGTCTACATCGCCCGCCGCTTCAACGGCACGTCCGCTGGTGGCGATGACGTTGGCACCGAGCATACGGCTCATACCGGCCACGCCGATGGCCGACAGCAGGCCGCCGATAGTGGTGGGGATCAGACAGACCAGCAGCGCCACCAGCACCGTGATGGTGACCGCCGTACCGCCATAGGCGGAGAACGGCCACAGGGTCGCGGTTGCCAGCAGGAAGACGAGGGTCAACGCGACCAGCAGGATGGTCAGGGCAATCTCGTTGGGGGTTTTACGACGCTGGGCGCCTTCCACCATGGCGATCATCCGGTCAAGGAAGGTTTCACCTGGGTTAACGCTACACTGGATCACCAGCCAGTCGGAGAGTATGCGCGTCCCCCCCGTTACGGAGGCGAAATCGCCGCCGGATTCACGGATAACCGGGGCGGATTCCCCGGTGATGGCGCTTTCGTCCACCGACGCGCCACCTTCAATCACTTCCCCGTCGCACGGGATAATATCGCCAGCTTCGACCAGCACTACATCGCCTTTACGCAGTTCATCCGCCGGAACGTGGTCCATCTGCGCACCGTATTTTGGTTCACGTAACTTGCGTGCGAAGGCGGTCTTTTTTACCCCTTTCAGGCTGTTGGCCTGGGCTTTACTCCGGCCTTCCGCCAGCGCTTCCGCAAAGTTAGCAAACAGCACGGTAAACCACAGCCACAGGCTAATGGCGCCGGTAAACATCGCATTTCCCGGCATGTGGCCCGTTCCCATGGCAATCGCCAGTGCGGTGGTCAGGACGCTTCCCGCCCAGACAATAAACATCACCGGGTTGTGCCACTGCACGCGCGGGCTCAGTTTTTTCACCGCATCCATGAGCGCCTGACGAACTAATGACGGTTCGAACAGGGCCAGTTGTTTACGACTCATGACAAATTCTCCGCAAAATCAGCGTAAAGAGAGGTATTCCGCGACCGGGCCTAACGCGAGGGCGGGGATAAAGGTCAGGGCACCAACCAGTAACACGGTGCCTGTGAGCAGGCCGATAAACAGCGCGCCGTGGGTCGGTAATGTTCCGGTGGTGGTCGGTTGAATTTTTTTATTCACCAGCGATCCGGCAATCGCCATGACCGGCACGATGATCCCGAAACGACCCACGAACATGCAGAACGCCAGCAGACAGTTCCAGAACGGTGAGTTGGCACTTAAGCCTGCAAAGGCACTGCCGTTGTTGTTGGCGGCAGAGGAGACGGCATACAGCACTTCGCTAAAGCCGTGAATACCCGGGTTAAAGATGCCGCTGCGTCCGGCCTCGGTCATCAGCGCCAGTGCGGAGCCGAGCAGTACGAGGGCAGGGGTTACCAGAATCGCCAGCGCGGTTAATTTCATCTCGCGAACGTCGATTTTTTTACCGAGGTATTCCGGGGTACGACCAATCATCAGACCGGCAATAAACACCGCCAGCATCACGAACAACAGCATGCCGTAAAGACCTGAACCCACGCCGCCAAATACCACCTCGCCAATCTGCATCAGCCACATTGGGATCATTCCGCCCAGTGCGGTGAAGGAGTCATGCATGGCATTCACCGCCCCGCACGAGGCCGCCGTGGTGACCACCGCATAGAGGCTGCTGGCGAGAATGCCAAAGCGGCTCTCTTTACCTTCCATATTGATATTGCTGTTAGCCCCAAGCTGCATGAAATGGCTATTGCCGTTCCATTCAGCCCACATCACCAGCGCAACGCAGACCACGAAGATTAACGACATGGTCCAGAGCAGGGTGCGCCCCTGACGGCGATCGTTGACGACATCACCAAAGGCAAAGCAGAGTGCGGTGGGGATCAGGAAAATCGCCAGCATCTGCACAAAATTGGTCAGGGCAGTCGGGTTTTCAAACGGATGCGATGAGTTGGCGTTGAAGAAGCCGCCGCCGTTGGTGCCGAGCATCTTTATGGCTTCCTGCGACGCCACGGGCCCCATCGGCAGGAGCTGTTTTGCCCCTTCCAGCGAGGTATAAGGGGTGTATGGCAGCAGGTTTTGCAGGCTACCTTGCTGAATAAAGAACAGCGCGATCAGCAGCGCAATTGGCAGCAATATCCACAGCGTGATGCGCGTCAGATCCACCCACGCGTTACCCAGGGTACTGATTTTCTGACGAGCAAACGCGCGCGTCAGCGCGAAGATCACAGCGATACCGCTGGCGGCTGAGAGGAAGTTCTGAACGGTTAACCCAACCATCTGGCTGAAATAGCTGAGCGTGGTTTCACCCGCATAGGACTGCCAGTTGGTGTTGGTGACAAAGCTGACTGCCGTATTCAGCGCAAGATGCCAGGACAGACCCGGTAATTGTTGCGGATTCAGCGGCAGACTCCCCTGCAGCATCAGCAGGGTAAAAAGTGCAATCAGCCCAACAATATTCAGCAGCAGAATGGCAAACAGATATTCACGCCAGCTCATCTCGCGATCGTCTATTCCCAGTACACGCCAGATCCCTTTTTCAACGCTTCCCGTACCAGGCAGGGGGACGTTGTTGATAAGCCTTGCCAGCCCCATTCCCAGTGGCCTTGCCAGAACGAACAACGCCAGTAAGAAGCTGGCAATAAGCAAAAACGCCTGAGCAGCCATCAGAATGCCTCCGCATTAATCAGGGCATAAACCAGATAACCCAATAACAGGAACACCAGCACGATGCCGGCAATAAGACCTGCACTCACAATCCACCTCCGGGTGACTTTTGTTGTTGGGTTAACGGTAGGATTTATGGCGCAAAGATTTCGCAAAAATGAGGAGAGAGGGTGTAAAAAAAGTATAAAAATGGCAAAGCCCACAATTTAACTATTGGTAAGTAAATTGTTAACTTTTTTGTAACTAAATTACGGCGCGAGTGTAAATATTCACTAAATGAATAAAAATAAGTGGTCGGATGAGTAGTAAAATTACACGCAAAGCGATATTATTTTATCCAGGTCACAGATTTTGAATTTTCCGGATGACGTTTCCGGCCAACTATAGGGGAGAAAATATGGATCTGTATAAAGCGTATCCAGCTCATATTGTGTTCATGCGTCGTACTTTCGCCGTAGTGGCTGGCGTGCTGGCCCTGCCGGTGATGCTGTTCTGGAAAGATCGCGCTCGTTTTTACAGCTATCTGCACCGCGTCTGGGCGAAAACCAGCGAGAAGCCGGTGTGGATGGATCAGGCCGAGAAAGCGACCTGCGACTTCTACTAAAAAAGAAAGACTACACATAGCAATATAGAAACCGCCAATAGCAATGGGTAATGCCAGTCAGTTACTTAACTGACTGGCATTACCACCCCCCGGCGGTCTTTTTTATTTCATCCCGTCTACACTTCATGGCAAAGTACAGTAAAAGCTCGCCACTTTTTCCTTTGGTGGCGTGCCCTTACGGACATAATGGATATTTGCCTGGAGTTTTATGCCCACCCATCTGGTTTGGTTTCGCGCAGATCTGCGCGTACATGACAACATCGCTCTCGCGGCAGCCTGTCGTTCTGAGGATGCCAGCGTGCTGGCACTGTTCATCGCTACGCCCGAACAGTGGCAGCAGCATGATATGGCACCGCGCCAGGCGGCTTACCTCAAATCACATCTGAACGTTCTGCAACACGCGCTTGCTGAAAAAGGTATTCCGCTGATCTACAAAGAGGTCAGTGATTTTGCCGCGCAGCTTCAGATGCTGCAGGCGATCTGTCAGCAAAACGGCGTCACACACCTTTTTTATAACTATCAGTACGAGCTGAACGAACAGCGGCGGGATCGCCAGCTGGAAAACATGCTGGACGGGGTAGTTTGTGAAGGATTTGATGACAGCGTCATGCTGGCGCCGGGCAGCGTCATGACCGGCAGTCACGAAATGTACAAAGTGTTTACGCCGTTTAAAAATGCGTTTGTTAAACGCCTGAAAGAGGCGCTGCCTGAGTGCGTGGCCGCGCCCGCTGTTCGGGGTGATGCCATAACCGATCTGCCTGAATTAACGTTTAACTATCCCCAACAGTCGTTCGACGATCTTCTGTTCCCTGCCAGTGAGAAATCAGCGATTGCGAAGCTGCGCCAGTTTTGCAAGCAGGGCGCGGGAGAGTACGACGCGCGCAGGGATTTCCCGGCGGTTGAAGGGACAAGCCGATTATCGGCCTGCCTGGCATTGGGCGTGCTCTCTCCTCGCCAGTGTCTGCATCGTCTACTGGCCGAGCAGCCGCAGGCGCTGGACGGCGGGACGGGGTCGGTGTGGCTGAACGAACTGATCTGGCGTGAGTTCTATCGCCATCTGATGACTTATCATCCCGATCTCTGCAAGCATCGCCCGTTCATTCCCTGGACCGATAACGTAAAATGGCAGCATGACGAGGCGCGTTTACTGGCCTGGAAAAAGGGGGAAACGGGCTATCCGATTGTTGATGCCGCGATGCGCCAGTTGAATGAAACCGGGTGGATGCACAACCGTCTGCGAATGATTACCGCCAGCTTCCTGGTGAAAGATCTGCTTATCGACTGGCGTGTCGGGGAGCGTTATTTTATTTCTCAACTGATCGATGGCGATCTGGCAGCGAATAATGGCGGATGGCAGTGGGCGGCCTCTACCGGTACCGATGCGGCTCCCTATTTCCGGATTTTCAATCCGACCACTCAGGGACAAAAATTTGATGCTAACGGCGACTTTATTCGTCGCTGGTTGCCCGCGCTCAGGCATGTTCCTGCGAAAGCGATCCACGACCCGTGGGCATGGGCGGATAAACAGGGCGTAAAGCTCGATTATCCCCGCCCGATTGTTGACCATAAACAGGCGCGCGTCGCCACGCTGGCGGCCTATGAAGCCGCCCGTAAAGCTTAAGAGAGTGATGATGAAAAACAGCGAACTGGAAAGCCTGATTAACGAAAAACTCAATACCGCCGGCTTCAGCGATTACGGCCCGAATGGGCTGCAGGTGGAAGGCCGTGAGACAGTGCAAAAAATCATCACCGGCGTGACGGCAAGCCAGGCATTGCTGGATGAAGCGGTGCGTCAGGAGGCCGATGCGATCATTGTTCACCACGGTTATTTCTGGAAAAACGAATCACCGATTATTCGCGGTATGAAGCGCAACCGCCTGAAAACGCTGTTGGCCAATGACATCAACCTGTACGGCTACCACCTGCCGCTGGATGCACACCCGGAACTGGGGAATAACGTCCAGCTGGCGCAGCTGTTGGGGATCACTGTGATGGGCGAAATCGAGCCACTGGTCCCGTGGGGAGAGCTGTCGATGCCGGTTCCGGGTCTGGAGCTGGCCTCGTGGATCGAAGCACGTCTCGGGCGTCGTCCGCTGTGGTGTGGCGACACGGGGCCGGATACCGTTAAGCGCGTTGCCTGGTGTACCGGCGGCGGTCAGGGCTTTATCGACAGCGCCGCGCGTTTTGGTGTTGATGCGTTTATTACCGGTGAAGTCTCTGAGCAGACGGTTCACTCAGCCCGTGAACAGAGGCTGCATTTTTACGCGGCAGGCCACCATGCTACCGAGCGTGGCGGTATCCGCGCCCTCAGCGAATGGCTGACGGAAAATACCGATCTGGATGTGACCTTTATTGATATCCCTAATCCCGCCTGATGAGAGGTGCCCGAGTGCAGAGAGCGCGTTGTTATCTTCTGGGTGAAAGCGCAGTTGTACTGGAACTTGAACCGCCGGTCACGCTTGCCACGCAAAAGCGTATCTGGCGGCTGACACAGCGTCTGGTTGACATCCCGGAAGTGGTAGAAACCATTCCTGGCATGAATAACATTACCGTCATGCTGCGCAACCCGCAGACAAAGGCGCTGGATGCTATTGAACGTCTTCAGCGCTGGTGGGAAGAGAGCGAAGCGCTGGAGCCGGAATCGAGAATGATTGAAATCCCGGTCGTCTATGGCGGCACGGGTGGGCCGGATCTTGGCGTGGTGGCGGATCACTGCGGATTAACGGAGAAGCAGGTTGTTGAACTGCACAGTTCGGTGGATTACGTGGTCTGGTTTCTGGGGTTTCAACCCGGCTTCCCGTATCTTGGCGGATTATCCCCTCAGCTGCATACGCCGCGCCGGGCCGAGCCACGCCTGAGCGTTCCCGCGGGAACGGTGGCGATTGGCGGCGAACAAACCGGAATTTATCCGCTCACCTCACCGGGCGGCTGGCAGCTTATCGGATACACCTCCACCCCGCTATTTGAACCGGGGCAGGAGGCACCCATTCTCCTTCGTCCTGGTGATACCCTTCGCTTTATCCCGCAGAAGGAGGGGGTATGTTAACGTTACTTCGCGCAGGGCTTTATACCTCGGTACAGGATGCCGGCCGCTTTGGCCTGCGCCAGTCTGGCGTGAGCTACTGCGGTGCGCTTGATCGTCCTTCGCTGGAGATTGCCAACCTGCTGGTGGGTAACGCAGGCAGCACGGCGGCGTTAGAAATTACGCTGGGTCAGTGCGTGATTGAGTTCGGTCAGGAAACCTGGTTTGCGTTGACCGGCGCAGGTTGTGACGCCACGCTGGACGGCAAAGCGGTGTGGACCGGCTGGCGGTTGCGGGCGAAAGCCGGGCAACGTCTGACGCTGAAACGGCCTTTGCACGGCGTGCGCAGTTACCTTGCGGTAGCGGGGGGCATTGACGTGCCGGAGGTGCTGGGGTCAGCCAGCACCGATCAGAAAGCGGGCATAGGGGGGCATGAGGGACGTTCGCTACGCGATGGCGATCGTCTGGCGATTAAGCCGTCAACACGCGATTTCTCGACGACGCAGGGCGTAAAACAGTTGCTGTGGGGGAACGTGATCCGCGCCTTACCGGGGCCGGAATATCAGGAGTTCGATGACGCTTCTAAAGAGTCTTTCTGGCGTTCGCCGTGGAAGATTAGCCCGCAGAGTAACCGCATGGGCTACCGCCTGCAGGGGCAGCCGCTGACCCGCACAACCGACCGGGAGTTGCTCTCCCACGGCTTATTGCCTGGCGTCATTCAGGTTCCGGGCAATGGTCAACCCATTTTGCTGATGAACGATGCGCAGACGACGGGCGGCTATCCGCGCATTGCCTGCATTATTGACGCGGATCGCTACCATCTGGCGCAAATTCCCCTCGGTCAGCCGATCCATTTCGTGCAATGTTCGCTGGAGGAGGCGCTGAAAGCGCGGCAGGATCAGCAGCGTTATCTCGAACAGCTGGCGTGGAGGCTTGATGGTAAAGATTGATTTAAATGCCGATCTGGGGGAGGGGAGCCGCGCCGACGCAGAGCTGATGACGCTGGTATCTTCGGTCAACATCGCCTGCGGCTTTCACGCGGGTGATGCGCAAACCATGCTGGAGAGCGTGCGCAATGCCATTAAAAACGGCGTGGCGATAGGCGCTCACCCGAGCTTTCCCGACCGGGAGAACTTTGGCCGTACGGCGATGGACCTGCCGCCGGAGACGGTCTACGCTCAGATGCTTTACCAGATTGGCGCGCTGGAGGCGATAGTGCGCGCTGAGAAGGGCGTACTGCGCCACGTGAAGCCGCACGGCATGCTTTACAATCAGGCGGCGAAAGATCCTGCTCTGGCGGACGCCATTGCCCGCGCGGTGCGGGATTGTGACTCTCAGCTGATTCTGGTGGGCCTGGCGGGCAGCGAGCTGATCCGCGCCGGGCAGCGCCTGGGGTTAACCATCCGCCAGGAAGTGTTTGCCGACCGGGGATATCAGCCTGATGGCAGCCTGGTGCCGCGAACGCAGGCCGGGGCGCTCATTACCGACGAAGGTAAAGCGCTGGCGCAGACGCTGGAGATGGTGCGCGCCGGACGTGTCACCGCTGTGGATGGTACATCGGCAAACGTTCAGGCCGATACGGTATGCTTACATGGCGACGGCGAGCATGCGCTCCAGTTTGCGCGACGCCTGCGGGCAGCGTTCTCTGATGAGGGTATTCTTGTCAGCGCAGAATAATCATTTAAGGACAATAACATGCCAGAAGGTCCGGAGATCCGCCGCGCGGCGGATAGCCTGGAAGCGGCGATAAAGGGCAAACCGCTGACGGATGTTTGGTTTGCCTTTCCGCAACTCAAACCGTTTGAATCACAGCTGCTGGGGCAGACGGTGACCCATATTGAAACGCGCGGGAAAGCCTTACTCACGCACTTTTCCCATAACCTGACGTTATATAGCCATAACCAGCTTTACGGCGTCTGGCGCGTGGTTAACGCGGATGAACAACCGCAAACCACCCGTGTGCTGCGGGTCAGGCTGCAAACGGCGGATAAAGCCATCCTGCTTTACAGCGCGTCGGATATTGAAATGTTAACGCCTGAGCAGTTGCTCGTTCATCCGTTCTTGCTGCGCGTCGGGCCGGATGTGCTGGATATGCGCCTGACGGCGGGCGATGTGAAAGCCCGTTTGCTGTCACCCAAATTTCGCAATCGGCAGTTTTCCGGTCTTTTTCTCGACCAGGCCTTTCTGGCCGGGCTCGGCAACTACCTGCGGGTGGAAATCCTTTGGGAAGCCGGGCTGGCGCCGCAGCATAAAGCTTCGCAGCTCAGCGACGAACAACTGGAAGCGCTGTCCCATGCGCTGCTGGACATACCGCGTTTATCCTACACGACGCGCGGCGTGGTAGATGAGAATAGGCATCACGGGGCGCTGTTCCGGTTTAAGGTGTTTCATCGGGCGGGGAAAAAGTGCGAGCGATGTGGCGGGATTATCGACAGGATTATGCTCTCTTCGAGACCTTTTTACTGGTGCCCGCACTGCCAGAAATAAAAGTAAAACGGTAACCCAAGGGTTACCGTTTTTAAGGTTTTCACCCTCTCCCTGTGGGAGAGGGCTGGGGTGAGGGCATCATGCCGCACCCAACATCTGTTAGCGCTTAATATCAGACTTAAAATCACGCTGCTCGTAGCCGGTATACAGCTGACGAGGACGGGCGATTTTCATGCCTTCGCTGTGCATTTCGTTCCAGTGCGCAATCCAGCCTACGGTACGGGCCATGGCGAAGATTACGGTGAACATGGAAGACGGAATACCCATCGCTTTCAGAATGATACCGGAGTAGAAGTCGACGTTCGGGTAGAGTTTCTTCTCGATGAAGTACGGGTCGTTCAGCGCGATGTGTTCCAGCTCCATCGCCACTTCCAGCAGATCATCTTTGGTACCCAGTTCTTTCAGCACTTCGTGGCAGGTTTCACGCATCACGGTGGCGCGTGGGTCATAGTTTTTGTAAACACGGTGACCGAAGCCCATCAGGCGGAAGGAGTCATTCTTGTCTTTCGCGCGACGCACGAATTCAGGAATGTGCTCAACGGTGCTGATCTCTTCCAGCATCTTCAGTGCCGCTTCGTTCGCACCGCCGTGCGCCGGTCCCCACAGGGAGGCGATGCCCGCAGCGATACAGGCGAACGGGTTCGCGCCTGAAGAGCCCGCGGTACGGACGGTAGAGGTGGAAGCGTTCTGTTCGTGGTCAGCGTGCAGGATCAGGATACGGTCCATTGCGCGTTCCAGCACCGGGTTCACTTCGTACTCTTCGCACGGCGTGGAGAACATCATGCGCAGGAAGTTACCGGCGTAGGAGAGGTCGTTACGTGGATACACAAACGGCTGGCCGATGGAGTATTTGTAACACATCGCCGCCATGGTAGGCATTTTGGACAGCAGACGGAACGCCGCGATATCACGGTGACGCGGGTTATTCACGTCAAGGGAGTCGTGGTAGAACGCCGCCAGCGCACCGGTAATCCCGCACATCACCGCCATCGGGTGAGAGTCACGACGGAACGCATGGAACAGACGGGTAATCTGCTCATGGATCATGGTGTGACGGGTGACGGTGGTTTTGAATTCATCGTACTGCGCCTGCGTTGGCTTTTCGCCGTTCAGCAGGATGTAGCACACTTCCAGATAGTTGGATTCGGTGGCTAACTGATCGATGGGGAAGCCGCGATGGAGCAGGATACCTTCGTCACCGTCAATGTAGGTGATTTTGGATTCGCAAGATGCGGTAGAGGTAAATCCAGGGTCAAAGGTAAATACTCCTTTGGAACCCAGCGTACGGATATCAATAACATCCTGACCGAGCGTGCCTTTTAGCACATCCAGTTCAATAGCATCACCACCGTTGAGGGTGAGTTTTGCCTTTGTATCAGCCATTTACGGTCTCCTTAGCGCCTTATGCTTAAGACTGCGCTTTACCGGATTTGCTTTCAGCTGTTAATCACCGTTACCAGATTGTTATTTGGCTTACCGCTCAGCTCACGAGGACAAACCAGGGTACAGAGCTATGGCGCCTTGCAGGTAAACGAATGAAATATCAGTGAAACAACAGCAAATCAGCGTTTTTGCAGTCCGAATTATTCAAACCTGTATATCACTAATAACTGTCCTGATAACTTCGGTCAATACCATCACACTGTTACATAACTATTTGTCAGGTGAAAGAGAGACCTCATAACTTTTGCGCATTATATGCCTTTTCTGATGACGTTTGTAACAATATTGTTTAACATTTGTCAAATCAGATGATTAAAAATTAAAAAGATGTTGTTATCGTGACCCTGATCACTGTTCCAGAGAAAACCCGACAAACTGTATGTAGGTTAATTGTAATGATTTTGTGAACGGCCTATACTGCCGCCAGGTCTCCGGAACACCCTGCAATCCCGAGCCACCCAGCGTTGTAATGTGTCGTTGAAGCATCTGGAAGCATTGTTTTGCATGACGCGCAGTTATAGAAAAGGAACGCTGCTTGACCCGCATCGCAGTCCGGAGGAAGGAAACAATAAGAACAGCATGTGGGCGTTATTCATGATAAGAAATGTGAAAAAACAAAGACCTGTCAATCTGGATCTGAAAACGATCCGGTTCCCCGTAACAGCAATAGCGTCCATTCTGCACCGTGTTTCAGGTGTAATTACGTTTGTGGCGGTCGGCATTCTGCTGTGGTTACTGGGTACCAGCCTCTCCTCCCCTGAAGGATTCCTCCAGGCCTCTGCCATCATGAACAGCTTCTTCGTGAAATTCATCATGTGGGGCATTCTGACCGCGCTGGCGTACCACGTCGTCGTGGGTGTTCGTCATATGCTGATGGACTTTGGCTACCTGGAAGAGACGTTCGAAGCCGGGAAACGCTCCGCTAACATTTCATTTGTGATTACTGTCGTGCTTTCACTTCTCGCAGGAGTTCTCGTATGGTAAGCAACGCCTCCGCATTAGGACGCAACGGCGTACATGACTTCATTCTTGTCCGTGCTACCGCCATCGTTCTCACCCTTTACATCATCTATATGATTGGTTTCTTCGCGACCAGCGGTACGCTGACGTGGGAAATCTGGAGTGGGTTCTTCGGATCCGCCTTCACCAAAGTGTTCACCCTGCTGGCGCTGTTCTCCATCCTTATTCATGCGTGGATTGGTATGTGGCAGGTGTTGACCGATTACGTTAAACCGCTGGCGATTCGCCTTCCTCTGCAGCTGGCCATTGTCGTTGCACTGGTGGTTTACGTTATTTATGGATTCGTTGTGGTGTGGGGTGTGTAATGAAACTGCCAGTCAGAGAATTTGATGCTGTTGTGATTGGTGCCGGTGGCGCAGGTATGCGTGCCGCACTGCAAATTTCCCAGAGCGGCCAGACCTGTGCGCTGCTCTCTAAAGTGTTCCCGACCCGTTCCCACACAGTATCCGCGCAGGGCGGTATTACCGTTGCGCTGGGTAACTCCCATGAAGATAACTGGGAATGGCACATGTACGACACGGTAAAAGGTTCCGACTACATCGGCGACCAGGATGCCATCGAATATATGTGTAAGACCGGCCCGGAAGCGATTCTGGAGCTGGACCACATGGGGCTGCCGTTCTCCCGTCTGGAAAACGGCACCATCTATCAGCGTCCGTTTGGCGGCCAGTCGAAAAACTTCGGCGGCGAGCAGGCGGCACGTACCGCAGCGGCGGCTGACCGTACAGGCCACGCACTGCTGCACACCCTGTATCAGCAGAACCTGAAAAACCACACCACCATCTTCTCCGAGTGGTATGCGCTGGATCTGGTGAAAAATGCCGATGGCGCAGTGGTCGGTTGTACCGCGCTGTGTATCGAAACCGGTGAAGTCGTTTACTTCAAAGCCCGCGCAACCGTGCTGGCCACCGGCGGTGCAGGCCGTATTTACCAGTCCACCACCAACGCCCACATCAACACCGGTGACGGTGTCGGCATGGCAATCCGCGCAGGCGTGCCGGTTCAGGATATGGAAATGTGGCAGTTCCACCCAACCGGTATCGCCGGTGCCGGCGTTCTGGTAACAGAAGGCTGCCGTGGTGAAGGCGGCTACCTGCTGAACAAACACGGCGAACGCTTCATGGAGCGTTATGCCCCGAATGCGAAAGACCTGGCGGGTCGTGACGTGGTGGCGCGTTCCATCATGATCGAAATCCGTGAAGGCCGCGGCTGTGATGGCCCATGGGGTCCACACGCGAAGCTGAAACTCGACCATCTGGGTAAAGAGGTGCTGGAATCCCGTCTGCCGGGCATTCTGGAGCTGTCTCGTACCTTCGCGCACGTCGACCCGGTGAAAGAGCCAATTCCTGTTATCCCAACCTGCCACTACATGATGGGCGGTATTCCGACCAAAGTGACCGGTCAGGCGTTGACCGTGAACGAGCAGGGCGAAGATGTGGTTATTCCTGGCCTGTTCGCCGTAGGTGAAATTGCCTGCGTATCCGTTCACGGCGCAAACCGTCTCGGCGGCAACTCGCTGCTGGACCTGGTGGTATTCGGCCGTGCAGTCGGTCTGCATCTGCAGGAATCCATTGCCGAGCAGGGCGCGCTGCGTGACGCGACCGACGACGAAATTGATGCCTCTCTTGAGCGGCTCAACCGCTGGAACGGCAACCGTAACGGCGAAGATCCGGTGGAAATCCGTAAAGCACTGCAGGAATGCATGCAGCATAACTTCTCGGTATTCCGCGAAGGTGACGCTATGGCCAAAGGTCTTGAGCAGCTGAAAACGATCCGCGAGCGTCTGAAAAATGCCCGTCTGGATGACACCTCCAGCGAGTTCAACACCCAGCGCGTTGAATGCCTGGAGCTGGATAACCTGATGGAAACCGCATTCGCGACCGCGATGTCGGCAAACTTCCGTACCGAGAGCCGTGGCGCGCATAGCCGCTTCGACTTCCCGGATCGTGATGACGAAAACTGGCTGTGCCATTCCCTGTATCTGCCAGAGTCGGAATCCATGACGCGTCGTAGCGTCAACATGGAACCGAAACTGCGTCCGGCGTTCCCGCCGAAGATTCGTACTTACTAATGCGGAGACAGGATAATGAAACTCGAATTCTCAGTTTATCGTTATAACCCGGATGTTGATGATGCTCCGCGTATGCAGGACTACACCCTGGAAGCGGAAGAAGGTCGCGACATGATGCTGCTGGATGCGTTAATCCAGCTGAAAGAAAAAGATCCGACACTGTCGTTCCGTCGCTCCTGCCGTGAAGGGGTCTGCGGCTCTGATGGCGTGAACATGAACGGCAAAAATGGCCTGGCCTGCATCACGCCCATTTCCGCGTTGCAGCGTCCTGGTCAGAAAATTGTTATCCGTCCTCTGCCAGGCCTGCCGGTCGTGCGTGATTTGGTGGTAGACATGGGGCAATTCTATGCACAATATGAGAAGATTAAGCCTTACTTATTGAATAATGGGCAAAATCCACCCGCTCGCGAGCACTTACAGTCTCCTGAGCAGCGTGAAAAACTCGATGGGTTGTACGAGTGTATTCTCTGCGCATGTTGTTCAACGTCCTGTCCGTCGTTCTGGTGGAACCCGGACAAGTTTATCGGCCCGGCCGGTCTGCTGGCTGCCTATCGCTTCCTGATCGATAGCCGCGACACCGAAACCGAGAGTCGTCTGGAAGGACTGAGTGACGCTTTCAGCGTATTCCGCTGCCATAGCATCATGAACTGCGTCAGTGTATGTCCGAAGGGACTGAACCCGACGCGCGCCATCGGCCATATTAAGTCGATGCTGCTGCAGCGCAGTGCGTAAGTAAAAACGCCGGATGGCGCTGCGCTTATCCGGCCTACGTAACAGTAGGCCCGGTAAGCGTAGCGCCACCGGGAAAATTGCAGAAACCTTTAAAAACTGCCCTGAAGTTTAGACAGTTTCTAAAGGTTCCTTCGCGGGCCAAATGAAAAGAGCTCGCAGGTGAACCCCGGCACGTACACGTGGTGTGCGTGGTAGTTTCTACGGCGAAAGTAAGCATAAAAATGCTTAAGGGATCACGATGCAGAACGGCGCAATGAAAGCCTGGCTGGACTCTTCTTTCCTTTCTGGTGCGAACCAGAGCTGGATTGAACAGCTCTATGAAGACTTCTTAACCGATCCTGACTCAGTGGACGCAAACTGGCGTTCCATGTTCCAGCAGTTGCCTGGCACAGGGGTCAAACCGGATCAATTCCATTCCAAAACACGTGATTATTTCCGTCGTCTGGCGAAGGATGCCTCACGTTACTCTTCTGCGATTTCCGACCCTGACACCAATGCGAAGCAGGTTAAAGTCCTGCAGCTTATCAACGCTTATCGCTTCCGTGGTCACCAGCATGCGAATCTCGATCCGCTGGGACTGTGGCAGCAAGAACGTGTGGCCGATCTCGATCCGGCGTATCACGATCTGACCGAGGCCGATTTCCAGGAAAGCTTTAACGTAGGTTCTTTTGCCATCGGCAAAGACACGATGAAGCTGGGCGAACTCATTGATGCGCTCAAGCAAACCTACTGCGGCTCCATCGGCGCGGAATACATGCACATTACCTCTACCGAAGAGAAACGCTGGATCCAGCAGCGCATCGAATCCGTAGCGGGCCATGCGAATTTCTCAGCAGACGAGAAAAAACGTTTCCTTGGCGAACTGACTGCAGCAGAGGGCCTTGAGCGCTATCTGGGCGCGAAATTCCCGGGCGCAAAACGCTTCTCGCTGGAAGGCGGCGACGCGCTGGTGCCGATGCTGAAAGAGCTGATTCGTCATGCAGGCAAGAGCGGTACCCGTGAAGTGGTACTGGGCATGGCGCACCGTGGTCGTCTGAACGTCCTGGTCAACGTGCTGGGTAAAAAACCGCAGGACCTGTTCGACGAATTTGCGGGCAAACATAAAGAGCACCTCGGCACCGGCGACGTGAAGTACCACATGGGCTTCTCGTCTGATATCGAAACCGAAGGCGGTCTGGTTCACCTGGCGCTGGCGTTTAACCCGTCACACCTGGAGATCGTCAGCCCGGTGGTTATCGGTTCCGTGCGTGCGCGTCTGGATCGTCTGGACGAGCCAAGCAGCAACAAAGTGCTGCCAATCACCATTCACGGTGATGCGGCGGTAACCGGGCAGGGCGTGGTTCAGGAAACCCTGAACATGTCGAAAGCGCGTGGTTATGAAGTGGGCGGTACCGTTCGCATCGTGATCAACAACCAGGTGGGCTTCACCACCTCTAACCCGCTGGATGCCCGCTCTACACCATATTGCACCGACATCGGTAAAATGGTTCAGGCGCCGATCTTCCACGTGAACGCGGACGATCCGGAAGCTGTCGCTTTCGTGACCCGTCTGGCGCTGGACTTCCGTAATACCTTCAAACGCGATGTGTTCATTGACCTCTTCTGCTACCGCCGTCACGGCCACAACGAAGCGGATGAGCCAAGTGCAACCCAGCCGCTGATGTATCAGAAAATCAAAAAACACCCGACGCCACGCAAAATCTATGCTGACAAGCTGGAAAGCGAAAAAGTGGCGACGCTGGAAGATGCGACCGAACTGGTCAACCTCTACCGCGATGCGCTGGATGCGGGTGAATGCGTAGTGAAAGAGCTGCGTCCGATGAACATGCACTCCTTTACCTGGTCGCCGTACCTCAACCACGAGTGGGATGAGAGCTACCCGAACAAGGTTGAGATGAAGCGTCTGCAGGAGCTGGCTAAACGCATCAGCACCGTACCAGACGCTATCGAGATGCAGTCTCGCGTGGCGAAAATCTATGCTGACCGTCAGTCCATGGCAGCAGGTGAGAAGCTGTTTGACTGGGGTGGCGCGGAAACGCTGGCTTATGCAACGCTGGTTGACGAAGGCATTCCCGTGCGTCTGTCCGGCGAAGATGCGGGCCGTGGCACCTTCTTCCACCGTCACGCGGTGGTTCACAATCAGTCTAACGGTTCAACCTATACCCCACTGCAGCACGTCCACAACGGTCAGGGCCAGTTCAAGGTCTGGGACTCCGTACTGTCTGAAGAAGCGGTACTGGCCTTCGAATACGGCTACGCCACCGCTGAACCACGCACCCTGACCATCTGGGAAGCGCAGTTCGGTGACTTCGCGAACGGTGCGCAGGTCGTTATCGACCAGTTCATCTCCTCCGGCGAGCAGAAGTGGGGCCGCATGTGTGGTCTGGTCATGCTGCTGCCGCACGGTTATGAAGGCCAGGGTCCGGAGCACTCCTCCGCGCGTCTGGAACGCTATCTGCAACTTTGCGCTGAGCAGAACATGCAGGTTTGCGTGCCGTCCACTCCGGCTCAGGTCTACCACATGCTGCGTCGTCAGGCACTGCGCGGTATGCGCCGTCCGCTGGTGGTCATGTCTCCGAAATCCCTGCTGCGCCATCCGCTGGCGGTATCCAGCCTGGATGAGCTGGCAAACGGCACCTTCCTGCCAGCCATCGGTGAGATTGACGAGCTGGATCCGCAGGCCGTGAAGCGTGTGGTGATGTGTTCTGGTAAGGTTTATTACGACCTGCTGGAACAGCGCCGTAAGAACGATCAGAAAGATGTCGCCATCGTGCGTATCGAACAGCTTTATCCGTTCCCGCATCAGGCGATGCAGGAAGTGCTGAAACCTTACGCTCACGTTCATGATTTTGTCTGGTGCCAGGAAGAGCCGCTTAACCAGGGCGCATGGTACTGCAGCCAGCATCATTTCCGTGAAGTGATTCCATTTGGGTCCGCTCTGCGTTACGCAGGTCGCCCGGCCTCCGCCTCTCCGGCGGTAGGGTATATGTCCGTTCACCAGAAGCAGCAACAAGATCTGGTCAATGACGCGCTGAACGTCGATTAATTAAAGGATACATAATGAGTAGCGTAGATATTCTTGTTCCCGACCTGCCTGAATCTGTAGCAGATGCGACCGTCGCTACCTGGCACAAAAAACCAGGCGATGCCGTTAAGCGCGATGAAGTGCTGGTAGAAATCGAAACTGACAAAGTGGTACTGGAAGTACCGGCTTCGGCGGATGGCGTACTGGACGCGGTGCTGGAAGATGAAGGTACGACCGTCACCTCTCGTCAGATCCTGGGTCGCCTGCGTGAAGGCAACAGCGCGGGTAAAGAGTCCAGCGCCAAGTCTGAAGAGAAAGCCTCTACGCCGGCTCAGCGCCAGCAGGCTTCTCTGGAAGAACAGTCTAACGACGCCCTCAGCCCGGCGATCCGTCGCCTGCTGGCTGAACATAGCCTTGACCCGGCTGCCATCAAAGGCACCGGTGTGGGTGGCCGTCTGACGCGTGAAGACATCGACAAGCACCTGGCGAAAGCACCTGCTCAGGCAGAAGCGAAAGCCCCTGCGGCAGCGCCAGCAGCAGCTCAGCCTGCTCTGGGTGCCCGTAGCGAAAAACGCGTCCCAATGACGCGCCTGCGTAAGCGTGTAGCCGAGCGTCTGCTGGAAGCGAAAAACTCCACCGCGATGCTGACCACCTTCAACGAAGTGAACATGAAGCCAATCATGGACCTGCGTAAGCAGTACGGTGACGCGTTTGAAAAACGTCACGGTATCCGTCTGGGCTTTATGTCCTTCTACGTGAAGGCTGTCGTTGAAGCGCTGAAACGCTACCCGGAAGTGAACGCGTCCATCGATGGCGATGACGTGGTTTACCACAACTATTTCGACGTCAGCATGGCGGTTTCTACCCCACGTGGTCTGGTCACCCCGGTTCTGCGTGATGTGGATACCCTGGGTATGGCTGACATCGAGAAAAATATCAAAGAGCTGGCTGTTAAAGGCCGCGACGGCAAGCTGACCGTAGACGACCTGACCGGCGGTAACTTCACCATTACCAACGGCGGCGTATTCGGCTCGCTGATGTCTACCCCGATCATTAACCCGCCGCAGAGCGCGATCCTGGGTATGCATGCCATTAAAGATCGTCCGATGGCGGTAGACGGTAAAGTTGAGATCCTGCCAATGATGTACCTGGCGCTCTCTTACGATCACCGCCTGATCGACGGCCGCGAGTCCGTGGGCTTCCTGGTTGCCATTAAAGAGCTGCTGGAAGATCCAACGCGTCTGCTGCTGGACGTCTAGTTTTGCAGTCTTGCCCGGCGGCGTATGGCTGCCGGGCCACTAAAAGCACTACCTAACGATTACCTGAAGGATGGATAGAACACATGAACTTACATGAATATCAGGCCAAACAGCTGTTTGCCCGGTATGGCTTACCGGCTCCGGTGGGTTATGCCTGTACTACCCCGCGTGAAGCAGAAGAAGCCGCATCTAAAATCGGTTCCGGCCCGTGGGTAGTTAAATGTCAGGTTCACGCTGGTGGCCGTGGTAAAGCGGGCGGTGTGAAGGTTGTTAAGAGCAAAGAAGAGATTCGTGCGTTTGCTGAACATTGGCTCGGCAAACGTCTGGTGACCTACCAGACAGATGCGAACGGCCAGCCGGTTAACCAGATCCTGGTTGAAGCAGCGACGGATATCGCTAAAGAGCTGTACCTGGGCGCGGTTGTTGACCGTAGCTCCCGTCGCGTGGTGTTCATGGCGTCTACCGAAGGCGGCGTGGAAATCGAAAAAGTGGCGGAAGAAACCCCACATCTGATCCACAAAGTGGCGATCGATCCGCTGGCAGGCCCAATGCCTTACCAGGGTCGCGAGCTGGCGTTCAAACTGGGTCTGGAAGGCAAGCTGGTTCAGCAGTTCACCAAGATCTTCATGGGTCTGGCGACTATCTTCCTGGAGCGCGACCTGGCGCTGATCGAGATTAACCCGCTGGTGATCACCACCCAGGGCGATCTGATCTGCCTCGACGGCAAACTGGGCGCTGACGGCAACGCGCTGTTCCGCCAGCCGGATCTGCGCGAAATGCGCGACCAGTCTCAGGAAGACCCGCGTGAAGCACAGGCTGCACAGTGGGAGCTGAACTACGTGGCGCTGGACGGCAACATCGGCTGTATGGTCAACGGTGCGGGCCTGGCAATGGGCACCATGGACATCGTTAAGCTGCACGGTGGTGAGCCAGCGAACTTCCTCGACGTGGGCGGTGGCGCAACCAAAGAGCGCGTGACCGAAGCGTTCAAAATCATCCTCTCTGACGACAATGTTAAAGCGGTTCTGGTTAACATCTTCGGCGGCATCGTTCGTTGCGACCTGATCGCCGACGGTATCATTGGTGCGGTAGAAGAAGTAGGTGTTAACGTTCCGGTGGTTGTACGTCTGGAAGGTAACAACGCTGAACTCGGCGCGAAAAAACTGGCTGACAGCGGCCTGAATATTATTGCAGCGAAAAGTCTGACGGATGCAGCTCAGCAGGTTGTTGCCGCAGTGGAGGGGAAATAATGTCAGTTTTAATTAATAAAGATACCAAGGTTATCTGCCAGGGCTTCACCGGTAGCCAGGGGACTTTCCACTCCGAACAGGCGATTGCCTACGGCACGCAGATGGTTGGCGGCGTCACGCCAGGTAAAGGTGGCACCACGCACCTGGGTCTGCCGGTGTTCAACACCGTGCGTGAAGCCGTAGAAGCGACGGGCGCAACCGCGACCGTTATCTACGTTCCGGCACCGTTCTGCAAAGACTCCATTCTGGAAGCGATCGACGCGGGCATCAAACTGATCATCACCATCACTGAAGGTATCCCGACGTTGGATATGCTGACCGTGAAAGTGAAGCTGGATGAAGCCGGCGTGCGCATGATCGGCCCGAACTGCCCGGGTGTTATCACGCCAGGCGAATGCAAAATCGGCATCATGCCGGGTCACATCCACAAGCCGGGCAAAGTGGGCATCGTGTCCCGTTCCGGTACCCTGACCTATGAAGCCGTTAAGCAGACCACCGATTACGGCTTCGGCCAGTCCACCTGTGTGGGCATCGGCGGTGACCCGATCCCGGGCTCTAACTTCATCGACATCCTGAAACTGTTCCAGGAAGATCCACAGACCGAAGCGATCGTGATGATTGGTGAGATCGGTGGTAGCGCGGAAGAAGAAGCGGCTGCTTACATCAAAGAACACGTGACCAAGCCGGTTGTCGGTTACATCGCGGGTGTGACCGCGCCGAAAGGCAAACGTATGGGTCACGCAGGGGCGATCATCGCCGGTGGTAAAGGTACGGCTGACGAGAAATTCGCAGCGCTCGAAGCCGCAGGCGTGAAAACCGTTCGCAGCCTGGCGGATATCGGCGAAGCACTGAAATCCATCATTAAGTAAGTCCTCTCTGCTCCCCGACAGGGGAGCGTTGAAGTAAAAAAATGTCCGTTTCGACATGGTTGGCCGCTGAAAAGCGGCCTTTTTTATTGCCTGCGTTTGGCAACGAGCGTGAACTTGTAATCGTCGGTATTGAAGAAGTTGCGACTGTATTCAAATACCCGTCCGTCCTTCAGGAAACCGCGGGAGGCTTTTTCCAGGATCGGTTTGGCCGGATCGAGCGCCAGCGCGGCGATCGCCTCCTCTGATGGCATGATCGGCACCAGCTCCTGCTCGCTGCGATCGATAACCATCTTTTTGATCTGCTCGATGTAGTGGTATTTCGAATTTTCCATTACGTCCCAGGTGAGGTCGGGAAACATTGCCAGCGGCATCCATGTCTCTTCCAGGTTAACCGGCTTCTGCTTGATGAAGCGTACGCGCTTCACGTGCCAGACTTTATCCTCCGGATTGATGTCCAGCGTTGCCGCAAGCCGCTCATCGGCTTTCACCACTTCAAAAATTTTAACATCACTGTGCGTATCGACGTTTCGGTCCGCCAGTTTTTCGTAAAAACCGGTGAGCTGGTAGATATCGTAATTTACGCGTTCCTCTTTTACATAAGAGCCGCTGCCCTGAATGCTTTCGATAATCTGCTCATCAGCCAGCAGTTTCAGGGCCTGCCGGACGGTGACACGGCTAACGCTGAACGTCTCCTGAAGGCTGGACTCCGTCGGGAGCGCGTCACCGGGTTTTAACTCCCCGGCGTTAATTTTCTCGCGAAACGCATCGGCTATCTGCCGGTACATCGGTTTATTACCCATTTGATTGCGCCTGCTTAATACCTTTTCAGGGAATTATGCATTCAACTGATGATTTGTAAATAATACAAATAAAATACAAATTGGCTTATTAGTGAAAGTGATCACATACATGTATTATAAGGTCTGCCAGAATCCATCCCAGACAATAACGATCTAAATGTGAGGATCACTATGAACCTGACGACCCTGACCGATCCGCGTGCAGTTTGCGTTCAGGCGCGGTTTTCCTGCCGGGATGAGGCAATCCGTCAGCTTGCGACACGTCTGGTGGCGCTGGGCAAAATCGCTGATGCCGATGCTTTTCTTAAAGAAGTTTTCCATCGGGAATCGCTTGGCCCCACCGCCCTGGGCGATGGGCTGGCGGTGCCCCACGGTAAATCAGCCGTCGTGAAAGAATCGGCCTTCGCCGTGGCAACGCTGCGCGAACCGCTGGAGTGGGAAGGCGTGGACGGACCGGAAGAGGTTGAGCTGATTTTTCTTCTCGCCATTCCTCCTGCCGAAGCGGGGTCGACACATATTCAGGTACTGACGGAACTGACGTCTCGCCTGGCGGATGACGATCTCCGGGCGCGCGTGATGGCAGCCACCACGGCGGAAGATGTGCTTGCTGCACTGGAAGCGACCCCTGAAGCGCAAGAGGCCGCCGTTGCGGTGAATGCCCCGACGATCGTTTGCGTTAGCGCCTGTCCGGCTGGAATTGCGCATACCTATATGGCTGCGGAATACCTGGAAAAAGCGGGACGCAGGCTGGGCGTCAACGTGGTGGTCGAAAAGCAGGGGGCGAACGGCATTGAGGGGCGCATCACTGCGCAGCAGTTGAAGGAGGCGAAAGCATGCATTTTTGCCGCAGACGTGGCGATCAAAGAGCGTGAGCGTTTTCAGGGGATCCCCGCGATTTCCGTCCCCGTTGCGGAGCCCCTGCGCCATGCTGAAGCGCTAATTGAGCGCGCGCTGGCGCTACGGCCTTCATCCGAAGCGGGTCATGAGTACGTCGATACCGAAACGAAAAAGGGCGTAAAAAGTGAGCTCAAACAGGCGCTCCTCAGCGGGATCTCCTTTGCGGTGCCGCTGATCGTTGCTGGCGGTACGGTGCTGGCCGTGTCGGTACTGCTGGCGCAAATCCTGGGCTTGCAGCACTTGTTCGACCAGGAAAACTCGTGGCTGTGGATGTACCGCAAGCTTGGCGGCGGCATGCTCGGAATTTTGATGGTTCCCGTTCTGGCCGCGTATACCGCTTACTCGCTGGCGGATAAACCCGCGCTGACACCGGGATTTGCTGCTGGTCTTGCTGCCAATATGATCGGCTCCGGTTTTCTGGGGGCTATCGTGGGCGGCCTGATCGCGGGTTACCTGATGCGCTGGGTGAAAAATCACATCCGCCTGAGTAGCCGCTATAACGGCTTTTTAACCTTTTATCTCTATCCGGTCATTGGCGTGCTGGGGGCGGGTAGCCTGATGCTGTTTGTGATCGGCGAACCGGTGGCCTGGCTTAATAACACGCTCACCGTCTGGCTTAATGGTCTGTCCGGTGCGAATGCGCTGCTCCTGGGGGCGATCCTCGGCTTTATGTGTTCATTTGATTTGGGCGGGCCGGTCAACAAAGCCTCTTACGCGTTTTGCCTGGGCGCGATGGCGAACGGCGTATACGGTCCCTATGCCATCTTTGCCTCCGTCAAAATGGTCTCGGCCTTTACCGTGACGGCGTCAACGATGCTGGCTCCGGGACTGTTTAAACCGTTTGAAATTGAAACCGGTAAATCAACGTGGCTGCTCGGACTCGCGGGCATTACCGAAGGGGCGATTCCGATGGCGATAGAAGATCCCCTTCGCGTCATTGGCTCCTTTGTGCTCGGCTCCATGGTAACCGGCGCGATTGTTGGGGCGATGGGGATCGGGCTGTCTACCCCGGGGGCGGGTATTTTCTCCCTCTTTTTACTTCACGACGCAGGGCTGACCGGTGTGGTTGCCGCAGCGGGCTGGTTTGGCGCGGCGCTGCTGGGGGCCGCTATCTCCACGTTTGTTCTGCTGCTCTGGCGACGCCAGGCGGTAAAAAAGGGCAAATACGTCACTGAAGACGCCATACGGTAAAAACTCACACACAGGAAACGAAGATGAAAGCTGTATCTCGCGTTCATATCACACCGCATATGCACTGGGACCGTGAGTGGTATTTCACCACCGAAGAGTCACGTATTCTTCTGGTCAATAATATGGAAGAGATCCTGACCCGCCTGGAGCAGGATGACGAGTATAAATATTACGTCCTTGATGGGCAGACGGCGGTGCTGGAGGATTATTTTGCCGTCGTGCCTGAAAACCGCGCGCGCGTGAAGGCCCTGGTCGAGCGCGGAAAACTGATTATCGGCCCCTGGTATACCCAGACTGATACCACCCTCGTCAGCGGCGAGTCGATCGTCCGCAACCTTATGTATGGCATTCGCGACTGTATGGCGTTCGGCGAGCCGATGAAAATCGGCTATCTGCCGGATTCATTTGGTATGTCCGGTCAGCTTCCGCATATTTATAACGGGTTTGGCATAACGCGGACCATGTTCTGGCGCGGCTGCTCGGAACGACACGGAACCGATAAAACGGAATTTCTCTGGCAGAGCCAGGACGGCAGCGAAGTGACGGCACAGGTGCTGCCGCTGGGCTACGCGATTGGTAAGTACTTACCGGAGGACGAAGCGGGGCTGCGAAAGCGGCTCGACAGCTATCTCGAGGTGCTGGAAAGCGCCTCCGTCACCAAAGAGATTTTGCTGCCCAACGGTCACGATCAGATGCCGCTGCAGCAGAATATTTTTGCAGTAATGGACAAGCTGCGAGAAATCTATCCCCAGCGTCAGTTTGTGATGAGCCGGTTCGAAGAGGTATTTGACCACATCGATGCGCACCGCGATGAACTGGCGACGGTAAAAGGGGAGTTTATCGACGGGAAATACATGCGCGTTCACCGGACAATCGGCTCTACGCGCATGGACATCAAAATCGCCCATGCGCGTATTGAGAACAAAATTGTCAATATCCTCGAGCCACTGGCGACCCTTGCCTGGACGCTGGGCTTCGATTACCACCACGGTCTGCTGGAGAAAATGTGGAAAGAGATCCTCAAAAACCACGCTCACGACAGCATCGGTTGCTGCTGCAGCGACAAAGTGCATCGTGAGATTGTCTCCCGCTTCGAACTGGCTGAAGACATGGCAGACAACCTGGTGCGTTTCTATATGCGCAAGATTGTCGACAACATGCCGCAAAGCGATGCCGATAAGCTGGTGATGTTCAACCTGATGCCCTGGCCGCGTGAAGAGGTGATGAACACCACCATCCGACTGCGTGCCAGCCAGTTCCGTTTGCGGGATGATAAAGGTAACGAGATCCCGTATTTCATTCGCAGCGCACGCGAACTCGACCCCGGTCTCATCGACCGACAGATTGTCCATTACGGCAATTACGAACCGTTTATGGAGTTTGATATTCAGCTCAGCCAGATACTGCCGTCGATGGGGTACCGTACGTTGTTTATCGAACCGAACGTGGCCGGGAAGCAGCGCGCAGCGGTGAAAAACACAGAATCCTTCCTTGAAAATGCGTTCTGGCAGGTTGATTTCAATGAAGACGGCACGTTGCGGCTGCGTGACAAAGAAACCGGGCTGATTTATGACCGCGTACTGGAAATCGAAGAGAGTTCGGATGATGGCGATGAGTACGACTACTCGCCCGCCCGGGAAGAGTGGAGGCTCACTTCAGCACAGGGTGAGCATCAGGTTGAGGTGACGCATGAAGGCTGGCAGAGCAGGGCGGTGATCCGTCATCGGATCGCTGTTCCGGCTAATCTGGCCGAACGCACGGCGCGTCAGAGGAACGGTTCTCTCAGCGCTGAGTGTGAAATCACGCTTAGTCACAACAGCAGACGCATTGATGTGGCGGTTCGTCTGGACAATCAGGCTGACGACCACCGCGTTCGCGTGCTGATCCCAACGCCGTTTACAGCCCAGGAGGTGTTAGCGGATACGCAGTTTGGTACGGTCACGCGTGCTGCGCAGGATCCCGCCATGCAAAACTGGCAGGAGGAGGGCTGGAAAGAAGCGCCGGTTCCCGTCTGGAACTTACTCAATTACGCCGTCCTGCAGGAGAAACGAAACGGGCTGGCGCTGTTCACCGAGGGACTGCGCGAATTTGAAGTGGTGGGCGAGGATAAAAAAGCCTTTGCCGTAACCTTGTTGCGTGGCGTGGGGCTACTCGGCAAAGAAGATTTGCTGTTGCGTCCCGGCAGACCATCAGGGATCAAACTGCCCGTTCCTGACTCCCAGGTTCGGGGCGCGTTAAGCTGTCGCTTTAGTCTCTTCAGTTTCAGCGGTACGCCGGAAAATGCGGGTGTCGCGCAGCAGGCTAAATCGTGGTTAACGCCCGTACAGTGCTACAACAAAATTCCCTGGGATGCCATGAAACTGAACCGCGCACCGTTTACCACGCCGGAAAGTTACAGTTTGTTAGCGCTTTCGCCAACGGGATGTGTGCTCAGTGCTCTCAAAAAGGCGGAAGATCGTGATGAGCTTATTCTTCGTCTGTTTAACCCGTCAGCGTCCAGCGCATGTGATGCGACGTTATCTGTGAATCCGACGGTGAAACGGTGCTGCGAAACGGACATGAATGAACAGGTGTTAGCGCAGCATGAAGGCGAGGGCATTGCCGGGGTATTCAGGCCTGGACAGTCACGCACCTTTAGCGTGCTTGTCGGCTGAAAACAGTGATAAAAGGCTGCAGCGTTAGCGGCCTTTTTTCATTGAATAATCACACCGTGGTGTTAACTTATGGGGTGATAAAGGTAAATTAAATGTAATTTCTAAGGGTTGCAGAAAAGCAATGGAAAAATAATCTGGCTCGACTACGCTTTATTGTTGGTCGCGCTTGAAAAGGACAATTTCTCTCGCGTTAATAAAAATCACTTCTGTTTATATTTTTTCCTTCTTCGATAACCTATCACATCCTTGTATGTACATATCGTTAACATGGTTTTTACCATTCTCACCGCGATTAAACATGATTAACATTGCTGCTGGTTTTTGATTTAAATCAATGTTTAATCCTTGGAAAAAGGCGTTGAAAAGCGCTAAATTGTTCCCGATCAAAATGGCCGAAAAGTGGTAATTTTGCTATAAATTGATCGCCGTCGAAAAACGTAAATGTGATTCAATAAAAACCTGTTTATTGTAAGGGTTTTGCAGCGTATTATATTTGCGGGATCAATTTGAGTTTTTTATTAACCTATTTGTAACCTGACGTCATCGTTTTTATCCTTCTTCAGGGTAATAACGACGACCAGGATGCGAATAATTTGTATTGGGGCATGCGTGTGGATCTCTTCTGACGGGGTTCACTCTCGGAGTCTTCATGCGATGAGCAAGGAGTCATAATGTTAGACGTAGTCGAACTGTCGCGCTTACAGTTTGCCTTGACCGCGATGTACCACTTCCTGTTTGTGCCGCTGACGCTCGGTATGGCGTTCCTGCTGGCCATTATGGAAACGGTTTACGTCCTCTCCGGCAAACAGATTTATAAAGATATGACCAAGTTCTGGGGCAAGTTGTTTGGTATCAACTTCGCACTGGGCGTGGCCACCGGTCTGACCATGGAGTTCCAGTTCGGGACTAACTGGTCATATTATTCCCACTATGTAGGGGACATCTTCGGTGCGCCGCTGGCCATTGAAGGTCTGATGGCCTTCTTCCTCGAATCCACCTTTGTAGGTCTGTTCTTCTTCGGCTGGGACCGTCTGGGTAAAGTTCAGCATATGGCCGTCACCTGGCTGGTGGCATTAGGTTCGAACCTGTCCGCGCTGTGGATCCTGGTGGCGAACGGCTGGATGCAGAACCCCATCGCGTCTGATTTCAACTTCGAGACCATGCGTATGGAGATGGTCAGCTTTGCCGAGCTGGTCCTGAACCCGGTTGCACAGGTGAAATTCGTTCACACCGTGGCTTCTGGTTACGTGTGCGGCGCGATGTTCATTCTGGGCATCAGCTCTTACTACATGCTGCGCGGTCGTGACTTCGCCTTTGCTAAGCGCTCCTTTGCTATCGCTGCAAGCTTCGGTATGGCTGCCATCCTCTCTGTTATCGTTCTGGGTGATGAATCCGGTTACGAAATGGGTGACGTGCAGAAAACCAAACTGGCTGCAATCGAAGCTGAATGGGAAACTCAACCCGCGCCTGCTGCCTTTACGCTGTTCGGTATTCCCGATCAGGACGCGCAGGAAAACCGCTTCGCGATTCAGATCCCTTACGCGCTGGGTATCATCGCCACCCGTTCTGTTGATAAGCAGGTCACTGGTCTGAAAGAGCTGATGGTTCAGCACGAAGAGCGTATCCGTAACGGTATGAAAGCCTACTCGCTGCTGGAACAGCTGCGTGCCGGTTCGACCGATCAGGCGGTACGTGACCAGTTCAACGACGTGAAGAAAGATCTGGGTTACGGTCTGCTGCTGAAACGCTATACCCCGAACGTTTCTGATGCGACGGAAGCGCAGATCCAGATGGCGACCAAAGACTCGATTCCGCGTGTTGCGCCACTGTACTTCGCATTCCGTATCATGGTGGGCTGCGGCATCATCATGCTGCTGATCATTGCGGCTTCCTTCTGGTCCGTCATTCGTAACCGCATCGGCGAGAAAAAATGGCTGCTGCGCACGGCGCTGTACGGTATTCCACTGCCGTGGATCGCTATCGAATCCGGCTGGTTTGTTGCGGAGTATGGCCGTCAGCCATGGGCCATTGGTGAGGTACTGCCAACGGCGGTAGCGAACTCTTCCCTGACTGCAGGCGACCTGATCTTCTCCATGCTGCTGATTTGCGGTCTGTACACCCTGTTCCTGGTGGCTGAACTGTTCCTGATGTTCAAGTTCGCGCGCCTTGGCCCAAGCAGCCTGAAAACCGGTCGCTATCACTACGAGCAGTCCACTGCGACTACTCAGCCGGCACGCTAAGACAGGAGTCATCAAATGATCGATTATGAAGTATTGCGTTTTATCTGGTGGCTGCTGATTGGCGTTCTGCTGATCGGTTTCGCTGTCACCGATGGTTTCGACATGGGGGTGGGGATGCTCACTCGTTTCCTCGGTCGTAATGACACCGAGCGTCGAATCATGATCAACTCCATCGCCCCGCACTGGGACGGTAACCAGGTGTGGCTGATCACCGCAGGCGGCGCGCTGTTTGCTGCCTGGCCGATGGTCTACGCGGCTGCGTTCTCCGGCTTCTATGTGGCGATGATTCTGGTGCTGGCCTCTTTATTCTTCCGTCCGGTCGGTTTCGACTACCGTTCCAAGATTGAAGACACCCGCTGGCGCAACATGTGGGACTGGGGCATCTTCATTGGTAGCTTCGTTCCACCGCTGGTGATCGGTGTGGCGTTCGGTAACCTGTTGCAGGGTGTACCGTTCCACCTGGACGAATACATGCGTCTTTACTACACCGGTAACTTCTTCCAGTTGCTGAATCCGTTTGGTCTGCTGGCGGGTGTGGTGAGCGTGGCGATGATCATCACGCAGGGCGCAACATACCTGCAGATGCGTACTGTGGGTGAACTGCACCTGCGTTCCCGTGCGACGGCTCAGGTTGCTGCACTGGTGACGCTGGTCTGCTTCGCACTGGCAGGCATATGGGTGGTGTACGGTATTGATGGTTATGTCGTGACGTCTGCGATCAACCATACGGCACCGTCTAACCCGCTGACCAAAGAAGTGGCGCGTCAGGCTGGCGCATGGCTGGTGAACTTTAATAACATGCCTGCGCTGTGGGCGATCCCGGCTCTGGGTGTACTGCTGCCGCTGCTGACCATGCTGACGTCTCGTCTGGAGAAAGGCGCGCTGGCGTTCCTGTTCTCCTCGCTGACCCTGGCGTGCATCATCCTGACGGCGGGTATTGCCATGTTCCCATTCGTCATGCCATCCAGCACCATGCTGAATGCTAGCCTGACCATGTGGGATGCAACCTCCAGCCATATGACGCTGAACTTAATGACTTACGTTGCTTGCGTGTTCGTTCCGATTGTTCTGGCTTACACCATCTGGTGTTACTGGAAAATGTTCGGTCGTATCACCAAAGAACATATCGAAAGCAACACCCACTCTATGTACTAAGTAAGGAGCTGAATATGTGGTATTTCGCATGGATTTTAGGGACGCTTCTTGCCTGTGCTTTTGGTGTCATCACCGCCCTGGCGCTTGAGCATGTTGAAGCGACGAAAGCGGGTGAAGAAAAACACTGATGAATATTATCGCGACGCTTTACGCGGTAATGGATAAGCGCCCGTTACGGGCGCTTTCTTTAGTGATGGCATTACTGCTGGCAGGCTGCATCTTCTGGGACCCGTCGCGTTTCGCGGCAAAAACCAGCGAACTGGAAATCTGGCATGGCTTCCTCATTATGTGGGCAGTGTGTGCTGGGGTGATCCACGGCGTGGGCTTTCGTCCGAAAGCGGTACACTGGCAGGGCATTTTCTGCCCGCTGATTGCCGATCTGGTTCTCCTCGCCGGTTTGATTTTCTTCTTCTTCTGAATAAGAAATGTCCTATAACGATATGGGCTTACCCGAGCCCATAAAAATTTACTCTCCGTTTACTTTCTCCCATTCCAAACCATCTTTCCCGCGCGTATAGTAGCGAAGTTTGAAAGCTCCAACTTTTCTTGTATTACTGGGATGTAAAGTGAATACAACGCTGTTTCGATGGCCGGTTCGTGTCTATTACGAAGATACCGATGCCGGTGGTGTGGTTTACCACGCCAGCTACGTTGCTTTTTATGAACGGGCACGCACAGAGATGCTGCGCCATCATCACTTTAGTCAACAGGTGCTGTTGGCTGAGCGAGTTGCCTTCGTGGTACGCAAGATGACGCTTGAGTATTTTGCGCCTGCCAGACTCGACGACATGCTCGAAGTCCAAACTGAAATTACATCAATGCGCGGGACCTCACTGGTTTTCACGCAGCGGATAGTCAACGCAGAGAACACCGTACTGAACTCAGCTGAAGTACTGATTGTTTGTGTTGATCCAACCATAATGAAGCCTCGTGCGCTTCCTAAGTCTATTGTCGCGGAGTTTAAGCAGTGACTGACATGAATATCCTTGATTTGTTCCTGAAGGCAAGCCTTCTGGTTAAACTTATCATGTTGATTTTGATTGGTTTTTCAATCGCATCCTGGGCCATCATCATCCAGAGAACGCGTATCCTCAATGCTGCTGGCCGTGAAGCGGAAGCGTTTGAAGATAAGTTCTGGTCGGGTATTGAGCTTTCTCGCCTGTATCAGGAGAGCCAGGGGCGCCGTGAAAACCTGACCGGCTCCGAACAAATTTTCTATAGCGGCTTCAAAGAGTTTGCTCGCCTGCATCGCGCAAATAACCATGCGCCGGAAGCGGTTGTGGAAGGCGCTTCTCGTGCGATGCGTATCTCCATGAACCGTGAGCTGGAAAATCTTGAAACGCACATTCCTTTCCTCGGTACTGTCGGCTCCATCAGCCCGTATATCGGCCTGTTTGGTACAGTATGGGGGATCATGCACGCCTTTATCGCGCTGGGTGCGGTGAAGCAGGCGACGTTGCAGATGGTTGCACCGGGTATCGCTGAAGCACTGATTGCGACCGCTATCGGTCTGTTTGCGGCAATCCCGGCGGTAATGGCTTACAACCGCCTGAACCAGCGCGTGAACAAACTGGAACTGAACTACGACAACTTTATGGAAGAGTTCACTGCGATTCTGCACCGTCAGGCGTTTACCAGCACCGAGAGCAACAAGGGGTAAACCATGGCCAGATCGCGTGGACGAGGTCGTCGCGAGCTCAAGTCCGAAATCAATATCGTTCCACTGCTGGACGTCCTGTTGGTACTGCTGCTGATCTTCATGGCAACAGCGCCAATCATAACCCAGAGCGTGGAGGTGGATCTGCCGGATGCGACAGAATCACAGGCGGTGAGCACCAATGACGATCCTCCGGTCATCATTGAAGTTTCCGGCGTAGGGCAGTACAGCGTGGTGGTAGAAAAAGATCGTATGGATCAGCTTCCACCGGAGCAGGTGATAGCTGAGGCGCAGCGTCGCCTGGAGTCAAATCCGAAAACGGTCTTCTTAATCGGTGGCGCGAAAGACGTACCCTACGATGAAATTATTAAAGCGCTGAACTTGCTACATAGTGCGGGTGTTAAGTCAGTTGGCTTAATGACTCAACCTATTTGATCATCCGCGTAGTTTTTGGGAACCGATAGTGTCAAAGGCAACCGAACAGAACGACAAGCTTAAGCGAGCGATAATCGTCTCCGCAGTGCTGCACGTGATTCTTTTTGCAGCGCTGATCTGGAGTTCGTTCGATGAGCATATTGATGCATCAGGCGGCGGTGGAGGGTCTTCCATCGATGCCGTTATGGTGGATCCCGGTGCGGTAGTGCAAAACTATAATCGCCAACAGCAGCAGAAGGCGAGTGCAAAACGGGCTGAAGAACAGCGTGAAAAACAGGCGCAACAGCAAGCGGAAGAGCTGCGTGAAAAGCAGGCCGCGGAGCAGGAACGTCTGAAGCAGCTTGAGAAAGAACGTTTGCAGGCGCAGGAAGCGGCGAAAGAGCAGGCGGAACAGCAGAAGCAAGCTGAAGAGGCCGCGAAAAAAGCGCAGGAGCAGCAAAAGCAGGCGGAAGAAGCGGCCGCTAAAGCCGCAGCGGATGCCAAAGCGAAGGCTGATGCCCAGGCAAAATTAGCGGCTGAAGCAGCGAAGAAAGCGGCTGCCGATGCCCAGAAAAAAGCTGAAGCCGAAGCCGCGAAGAAAGCCGCTGCTGATGCTCAGAAGAAAGCCGAAGCCGAAGCGGCGAAGAAAGCGGCTGCTGACGCTCAGAAGAAAGCTGAAGCCGAAGCGGCGAAGAAAGCCGCTCAGGAAGCAGAGAAGAAAGCAGCGGCTGACGCTGCGAAGAAAGCGGCTGCTGCCGAGAAGGCCGCGGCTGAAAAAGCGGCTGCGGCTGAAAAAGCTGCTGCTGATAAAAAAGCGGCTGCCGAGAAAGCTGCAGCAGATAAAAAAGCGGCTGCCGATAAGAAAGCTGCGGCTGAAAAAGCCGCTGCCAAAAAGGCCGCTGCAGATAAAGCGGCTGCGGCTGCCGGCGTCGACGATTTGCTGGGCGACCTGAGTTCAGGTAAGAACGCACCAAAAGCGGGTGGCGGGGCGAAAGGGAACGGTCAGCCGTCTAAAGACAGCGGGACCTCCGGCGCCAACGGCGGGGCAACGGGTGCAGATATCAGCGCTTATGCGAAGCAGATTCAGGTGGCGATCCAAAGCCGTCTGTTTGATGCGGGCCTGTATCAGGGCAAACAGTGCGTGCTGCATATCAATCTTGCCCCAGATGGACGGTTGAAAAGCGTCACTTCTGAAGGGGGCGATCCTGCGCTTTGCCAGGCAGCGTTAGCCGCAGCAAGATCGGCGAACATTCCTAAACCGCCGAGTGAGGCTGTTTACGATAAGATAAAAGATGCCAAACTAGACTTTAAGCTGTGATCGTCTTTCCTTTGGGAAGTATAGAAAACCGACTATTGTCATAGCCAGGATCGTGTAGTTTTGTCTATTTGAGTTTGTTAACATTCTGCTAAATTATCGTGGGTAAGGTTACCCGGATAAGGGAGATATGATGAAGCAGGCATTACGTGTAGCATTTAGTTTTTTAATGCTGTGGGCAGCTGTGCTGCACGCAGAAGTACGTATCGAGATCACCCAGGGGGTGGACTCGGCACGCCCAATCGGTGTTGTTCCGTTCCAGTGGGCCGGTCCTGGCGCTGCACCTGAAGATGCCGGTGGCATCGTGGCGGCTGACCTGCGTAACAGCGGTAAATTCAACCCGTTAGATCGTTCTCGTCTGCCTCAGCAGCCGGGCAGTGCACAGGAAGTACAGCCTGCTGCATGGTCTGCGCTGGGTATTGATGCGGTCGTTGTGGGTCAGGTTACCCCTAACCCGGACGGCTCTTACAACGTGGCCTGGCAGCTGGTAGATACCGGCGGTGCACCGGGTACCGTTCTGGCACAGAACTCCTACAAGGTCACTAAACAGTACCTGCGCTACGCGGCTCACGCGGCCAGCGATGCGGTGTTCGAAAAACTGACCGGCATTAAAGGTGCGTTCCGTACCCGTATTGCTTATGTGGTGCAGACCAACGGCGGTCAGTTCCCATATGAGCTGCGCGTCTCTGACTACGACGGCTACAACCAGTTCCTGGTGAAACGTTCTTCCCAGCCGCTGATGTCTCCAGCCTGGTCTCCGGACGGTTCTAAACTGGCATACGTGACTTTCGAGAGCGGTCGTTCTGCGCTGGTTATCCAGACGCTGGCTAACGGTGCTGTGCGTCAGGTAGCGTCGTTCCCACGTCACAACGGTGCGCCTTCCTTCTCTCCGGACGGCTCTAAACTGGCCTTTGCGCTGTCTAAAACCGGTAGCCTGAACCTGTATGTGATGGATATTGGCTCTGGCCAGATCCGCCAGGTGACCGATGGTCGCAGCAACAACACCGAACCTTCATGGTTCCCGGACAGTCAAACCCTGGCGTTTACCTCTGACCAGGCTGGCCGTCCACAAATCTATAAAGTAAACATCAACGGCGGTGCTCCGCAGCGTATTACCTGGGAAGGTTCGCAGAACCAGAACGCAGACGTGAGCAGCGACGGTAAATTCATGGTAATGGTCAGCTCCAACGGTGGGCAGCAGCACATTGCCAAACAAGATCTGGTAGCGGGTGGCGTTCAAGTTCTGTCGTCAACGTTCCTGGATGAAACGCCAAGTCTGGCACCTAACGGCACTATGGTAATCTACAGCTCTTCTCAGGGGATGGGATCTGTGCTGAATCTGGTTTCTACAGATGGGCGTTTCAAAGCGCGTATTCCGGCCACTGATGGACAGGTAAAATCACCTGCCTGGTCGCCGTATCTGTAAATAATAATTAATTGATTACTAAAGGAATCATAGAAATGCAACTGAACAAAGTGCTGAAGGGGCTGATGATCGCTCTGCCTGTAATGGCAATCGCAGCGTGTTCTTCTAACAAGAACGCAAGCAATGACCAGAGCGGCGAAGGCATGATGGGTGCCGGTACCGGTATGGACGCGAACGGCAATGGCAACATGTCTTCTGAAGAGCAGGCGCGTCTTCAGATGCAGCAGCTGCAGCAGAACAACATCGTTTACTTCGATCTGGATAAATACGACATCCGTTCTGACTTCGCTGCGATGCTGGATGCTCACGCTAACTTCCTGCGTAGCAACCCATCTTACAAAGTCACCGTAGAAGGTCACGCGGACGAACGTGGTACCCCAGAGTACAACATCTCCCTGGGTGAACGTCGTGCTAACGCTGTTAAAATGTACCTGCAGGGTAAAGGCGTTTCTGCTGATCAGATCTCCATCGTTTCTTACGGTAAAGAAAAACCTGCAGTACTGGGTCACGACGAAGCGGCTTACTCCAAAAACCGTCGTGCCGTACTGGTTTACTAAGAGAATGGCATGAGCAGTAACTTCAGACATCATCTGTTGAGTCTGTCGTTACTGGTTGGAATAGCGGCCCCCTGGGCCGCTTTTGCTCAGGCACCAATCAGTAGTGTCGGCTCAGGCTCGGTAGAAGACCGGGTCACTCAACTCGAGCGTATTTCTAACGCTCACAGTCAGCTTTTAACCCAACTCCAGCAACAACTTTCCGATAACCAAAACGATATTGACTCACTCCGCGGTCAGATTCAGGAAAGTCAGTATCAGCTTAACCAGGTTGTGGAACGTCAGAAGCAAATCTTGTTGCAGATAGATAGCCTGAGCAGCGGTGGTGGTGCAGCAGCACAACCCGCAGCAGGCGATCAGAGCGGAGCGGCGACATCCGCGCCCGCGCCGTCTGCGGATGCTTCCGCCTCCACAGGCGCGCCTGTACAGAGCGGTGACGCGAATACGGATTACAATGCGGCCATTGCCCTCGTGCAGGATCAATCTCGTCAGGACGACGCGATTGCTGCGTTTCAGAACTTTGTTAAGAAATACCCTGATTCAACCTACCAGCCAAATGCCAATTACTGGCTTGGTCAGTTGAATTACAACAAGGGTAAAAAGGATGATGCGGCGTTTTATTTTGCCTCCGTGGTGAAAAATTACCCAAAATCGCCGAAAGCGCCAGATGCGATGTATAAGGTTGGCGTGATCATGCAGGACAAAGGTGACACTGCGAAAGCCAAAGCGGTTTATCAGCAGGTGGTCGCCAAATTCCCTGGTACCGAAGGTGCCAAACAGGCGCAAAAACGTCTGAATTCGATGGGATGATTATCGCATGACCAGAAATCGCGTTATTTCTGGTCGTGCAGCATGATTCGTAAGCAGTTAAGTGATCTTCATCGAAATTTTTGTTGCGCAGAATTCTTAAATCAGTAATATATGCCGCCGTTGCCACGGGATATCAAACAACGTGAAAACAGCGTAAAAGTGGGTCGTTAGCTCAGTTGGTAGAGCAGTTGACTTTTAATCAATTGGTCGCAGGTTCGAATCCTGCACGACCCACCACTTAAGCAGTTCCGATAGTACAGAGTGGGTGATTAGCTCAGTTGGTAGAGCATCTCCTTTACACGGAGGGGGTCGGCGGTTCGAGCCCGTCATCACCCACCACTCGGGTCGTTAGCTCAGTTGGTAGAGCAGTTGACTTTTAATCAATTGGTCGCAGGTTCGAATCCTGCACGACCCACCACTTAAACGTGGTACCGAGTAAAAATCTTCGAAGTCAGCACCCGAATGGGTCGTTAGCTCAGTTGGTAGAGCAGTTGACTTTTAATCAATTGGTCGCAGGTTCGAATCCTGCACGACCCACCACTTCGAAGAAAAAATCCCGCAAGGGGTCGTTAGCTCAGTTGGTAGAGCAGTTGACTTTTAATCAATTGGTCGCAGGTTCGAATCCTGCACGACCCACCACTTCGAAGAAAAAATCCCGCAAGGGGTCGTTAGCTCAGTTGGTAGAGCAGTTGACTTTTAATCAATTGGTCGCAGGTTCGAATCCTGCACGACCCACCAATGTAGAAAGGCGCCCTAAAGGCGCCTTTTTGCTATCTGCAATTCTATAAATGCTCCACACCTCTATTCCCGGTGACTTTTCACTCCAGATTCGCTATCTTGTTTAGTATACAAAACACAATTGCCATGCGTTTTGCTATGTCAGGCAAAAGAAAGGCAATATTGTTAAGCCCGTAAAACGAGAAGCCATAATGAGTGTGATGTTTGATCCCGAAGCCGCCATCTATCCGTTTCCGCCAAAACCTGTTCCGCTAAGCCAGGACGAAAAACAGTTCTACCGCGAGAAGATCAAACGTCTTCTGAAAGAGCGAGACGCGGTGATGGTGGCGCATTACTACACCGACCCGGAAATCCAGCAACTGGCGGAAGAGACCGGAGGCTGCATCTCTGACTCTCTGGAGATGGCGCGCTTTGGCGCAAAACATCCTGCTTCCACGCTGCTTGTTGCTGGCGTGCGTTTTATGGGCGAAACGGCGAAAATTCTCAGCCCGGAAAAAACCATTTTGATGCCGACGCTGAATGCCGAGTGTTCGCTCGATCTTGGCTGCCCGATTGACGCGTTCACCGCCTTCTGCGACGCCCATCCTGACCGTACCGTGGTGGTTTATGCCAACACCTCCGCGGCGGTAAAAGCGCGGGCAGACTGGGTCGTGACCTCCAGCATCGCCGTTGAGCTGATTGAGCATCTGGACAGCCTGGGTGAGAAAATTATCTGGGCACCTGACCGACATCTCGGCAATTATGTTCAGAAGCAGACAGGCGCTGACGTCCTCTGCTGGCAGGGGGCCTGTATTGTGCACGACGAATTCAAAACCCAGGCGCTGGCACGCATGAAGGCGCTTTATCCTGACGCCGCCATTCTTGTTCACCCTGAATCCCCCCAGTCCATTGTCGACATGGCGGATGCCGTGGGTTCAACCAGCCAGCTTATCACCGCGGCAAGAACGCTGCCGCACAAGCAGCTCATCGTGGCGACCGATCGCGGTATCTTTTATAAGATGCAGCAGGCCGTGCCGGAAAAAGAGCTCCTTGAAGCCCCAACGGCAGGCGAGGGCGCGACGTGCCGCAGCTGCGCGCATTGCCCGTGGATGGCGATGAACGGTCTGAAAGCGATTGCCGAAGGGCTGGAGACGGGCGGCGCCGCGCATGAAATTCATGTCGATGCTGCGCTGCGCGAAGGTGCGTTAATTCCGCTTAACCGCATGCTGGATTTTGCGGCTACACTACGTACTTAATTCAAAACGTTCCGGGGAAAAGATGGATTTTTTTAGCACGCAGAACATTCTGGTTCATATACCGATTGGTGCAGGTGGCTATGACCTGTCATGGATTGAGGCCGTCGGCACGCTGGCGGGTTTACTCTGCATCTGGCTGGCAAGCCTGGAGAAAATCAGCAATTACGCGTTCGGGCTGATTAACGTTACGCTGTTTGCGATTATCTTCTTCCAGATCCAGCTGTACGCCAGCCTGCTTTTGCAGTTGTTCTTCTTCGCCGCCAATATTTACGGCTGGTACGCATGGTCGCGGCAGAACAGCCAGCAGGAGGCTGAGCTACAGATCCGCTGGCTACCCCTGCCGAAAGCCGTTGCCTGGTTTGTCGCTTGCGTGGTTGCTATTGGTTTCATGACCGTTTATATCAACCCGGTGTTTGCCTTCCTGACCCGTGTGGCCGTTTCGGCTATGTCCGGTATCGGCCTGAGCGTAACGATGCCAGAACTACAGCCGGATGCTTTCCCGTTCTGGGATTCCTGCATGATGGTGCTGTCAATTGCGGCGATGATCCTGATGACCCGTAAATACGTTGAGAACTGGCTGCTGTGGGTCATCATCAACGTTATCAGCGTGGTCATTTTCGCGCTGCAGGGCGTCTATGCGATGTCGCTGGAATATCTGCTGCTGACCTTCATTGCCCTGAATGGCAGCCGTATGTGGATTAAGAGCGCGCGTGAGCGAGGCTCTCACGCGCTTTCCCGCTAATGGTGATGATGATGTGAATGGTCGGGCTGCGCCTCGTTAAGGTGGCAGTCCGGCCCGTTACAGGCCTGATACTCCATCTGGACGGTGGCGTGGCCAATCTCGTAATGATGTTCCAGGAAATGATGAATGCGTTCCAGTAATGCATCGTGATCGTGAGGTGGGATCACCTGAACGTGTAGCGTCATCACCGGTTTTTCACCTACCTGCCAGACATGCACATGATGAACATTGCGCACTTCCGGGACAGAACGGCGCAGGTTACGCTTCAGCTCGTCAATGTCCATGGATGCGGGTGCCCCTTCAAGCAGTTCATTGACGCTCTCCTTCAGCAGACTCCAGGCGCTACGTAAAACCAGACACGATACCAGCACGGAGAGAATCGGGTCGACTGGCGTCCAGCCGGTATAGAGGATCACCAGCGCGGCGACTATCGCCCCGACTGAGCCGAGCAAATCCCCCAGCACATGCAGGGCAGCAGCGCGCACGTTGAGGTTCTTTTCCCCGCTGCCGCGATGCAAAATCCAGAATGCCAGAATATTCGCCAGCAGCCCCGCGACGGCAATCACCATCATTGTCGTTCCGGCTATTGGCTGCGGGTGCCTGAAGCGTTGGATGGCTTCCCAGACGATAAGAATAGTAATGACCACCAGCGCGATGGCGTTAACAAACGCGGCAAGCGTAGTCAGCCTCAACCAGCCGAAGGTATGGCGTGCGTTCGGAGGACGACGAGCAAATTGCACTGCCAGCAGAGCGAAGAGTAGCGCTGCGGCATCGGTCAGCATGTGCCCGGCATCAGCCAGCAGCGCTAGCGAGCCGGAGACCAGACCGCCAATGACCTCGATAACCATAAACGTGGCCGTAACGCCGAAGGCCAGCATGAGTCGTTTTACGTTGTCATTTCCGGGAGAAGATGCGTGTGAGTGGGTGTGCGCCATGTCTGCTTTCCTGTTTCGTTATTTTTTAGTGTAGCGTTTTTAACAGGTTACTCCAAAAAGAAAGGAGAGCCTGGGCTCTCCTTTCGCATTTAAAGCACTGACGACTTACTGGGTTGTGCCATCGGTTTTGGTATTGGCATCGTTACCCACTTTGTCGTTAGGGTCGGGACATTTGCCGTCCTTACACATTGAGTTCTTATGAACTTCATCTGAACTCATATTGTCGTGATTCATGGTGCCGGAATCACTGCCGTTCGGATGCAGCATGGTGCCGCCGGTATTGGTGTTGCCGGTATTGATCTGGCTGTTATCGACATTATTTGGGGCGATATTTTGTTTCGCATCAGGGGCGACCTGGCCTGCTTCTGCTGCCGCATTGGCATCACCGTTGCTGTCTGAGGTGCCCGTTTCAGCAGCCAGGACGCTGCCGCTTGCCAGGGTGAGAGTGGCGGTCAGGAAGAGGGTTGCCAGTTTTGTCATTTTCATCATGGTGCTCCTGTTCTTGTCGTTACGCTGGATAACTTTCTCCAACAGTGCATCTTTTTAGAGGCGAAAGATTCCGCCTTACGGACTTACGTCAGTAGGGAATCGCGTTTAGGCGTATAAAATTGGTTGTTACAGTTAAAAAGCTTAGGTTAGATCTCATTTTTCGCTATTTTGTGGCGATTTTTAGGCGAATTCCAGGAATTATCTGCGTGAAGTGTAAAACCGTGTTTACACTTCCTGGTCGACAAGATAGATTGAAAGGATTGCTTTCATTACTAAAGATATGGCAGAGCTGGAAAGAAAATGAATTATCAGAACGACGATTTACGCATTAAAGAGATCAATGAGTTATTACCTCCTGTAGCGCTCCTTGAGAAATTCCCCGCCACTGAAAATGCCGCAAACACGGTTTCTCATGCTCGCAAAGCGATCCATAAGATCCTGAAAGGTAATGACGATCGTCTTCTGGTGGTGATTGGTCCATGCTCTATCCACGATCCTGCTGCGGCAAAAGAGTATGCGGCAAGGCTGCTTCAGCTGCGCGAAGAGCTGAAGGATGAGCTGGAAATCGTCATGCGCGTCTATTTTGAAAAACCGCGTACGACCGTTGGCTGGAAAGGGCTCATTAACGATCCGCACATGGATAACAGCTTCCAGATCAACGACGGTCTGCGTATTGCGCGCAAGCTGCTGCTGGAGATCAACGACAGTGGCCTGCCTGCTGCCGGTGAGTTCCTGGACATGATCACGCCACAATACCTGGCTGATTTGATGAGCTGGGGCGCAATTGGTGCCCGTACCACGGAATCTCAGGTTCACCGCGAACTGGCATCCGGTCTCTCTTGTCCGGTTGGTTTTAAAAACGGCACCGACGGCACCATTAAGGTGGCTATCGACGCCATTAACGCAGCGGGTGCACCGCACTGCTTCCTGTCCGTGACCAAATGGGGTCATTCCGCCATCGTGAACACCAGCGGTAACGGGGATTGCCATATCATTCTGCGTGGCGGCAAAGAGCCAAACTACAGTGCAAAACATGTGGCCGACGTGAAGGTCGGGCTGGAAAAAGCCGGGCTGCCACCGCAGGTGATGATCGATTTCAGCCATGCCAACTCCAGCAAGCAGTTTAAAAAGCAAATGGACGTCGGGGCTGATGTCTGTCAGCAGATTGCCGGCGGTGAGAAGGCGGTGATTGGCGTGATGATTGAAAGCCATCTGGTCGAAGGTAACCAGAATCTGGAAGGCAGCGAGCCGCTGGTGTACGGCAAGAGCGTCACGGATGCCTGCATCGGCTGGGACGATACCGACACCCTCCTGCGTCAGCTGGCGAACGCGGTGAAAGCACGTCGCGGTTAAGTCCTGAGGCAGAAATAAAAAAGCGCGGAAGGCTCCGCGCTTTTTTTATGTCTGGCGAAAATTACTTCGCTTTACCCTGGTTCGCGACAGCCGCGGCTTTCGCTGCGATTTCATCCGCGTTACCCAGATAGTAGTGTTTGATTGGTTTGAAGTTTTCGTCGAACTCATACACCAGCGGTACGCCAGTTGGGATGTTCAGTTCAAGAATTTCGTCTTCACCCATGTTGTCCAGGTATTTCACCAGCGCACGCAGGGAGTTACCGTGAGCGGCGATGATCACGCGCTCACCGCTTTTCAGGCGTGGCAGAATGGTTTCGTTCCAGTAAGGCACAACGCGGTCGATGGTCAGCGCCAGGCTTTCGGTGGTTGGCAGCTCAGCGTCAGTCAGTTTCGCGTAACGCGGGTCGTGGCCCGGGTAGCGCTCGTCATCTTTGGTCAGCTCTGGTGGGGTTACCGCGAAGCCGCGACGCCACTGTTTAACCTGCTCGTCACCGTATTTCTCAGCGGTTTCGGCTTTGTTGAGACCCTGCAGCGCACCGTAGTGGCGCTCGTTCAGTTTCCAGGATTTCTCAACCGGCAGCCAGGCCTGATCCAGTTCGTCGAGCACGTTCCACAGCGTGTGGATGGCACGTTTCAGCACAGAGGTGTAAGCAAAATCAAAGCTGAAGCCTTCTTCCTTCAGCAGTTTACCTGCTGCTTTTGCTTCGCTTACGCCTTTCTCAGACAGATCAACGTCGTACCAACCGGTAAAGCGGTTTTCGTTGTTCCACTGGCTTTCGCCGTGACGCACCAGGACCAGCTTAGTAATAGCCATCTCTTACTCCTCAAGCATTTTTAGAATGATAACAATTCTCATTATATTGCTGTGGCCAGGCCAGCAGCAACGCTTAACCCTAACCATAGCGAAAATAGTCTCCGAGTGTAAGATGCTTGTGAATCCAGGGTTATGATTTTGTCTGCGATCGGCGCTATTTTCAGCAAGGGGAGCAGAAAAAAGCCCTCGATGTGAGGGCCTGTCGTTAAGCGCGCGGAATGAAATGATACTCGGTGACGCTCACGTACTCTTCACCCGGGCGCAGAACGCAATCTGGCTGCGGCCATTCCGGATGATTCGGGCTGTCAGGCAGGAACTCGCTCTCCAGTGCCAGACCCTGCCAGTCGCTGTATTCATTGTGTTCGCGTGCCGTTGTGCCGCCTAGATAGTTACCTGAGTAGAACTGCAGGGCAGGGGCGGTGGTATAAACGGTCATCTGCAGCTTCTCGTCAGCAGACCAGACCTGCGCGGCGGGCTGGCTGAGATCGCCTTTGGCCTGCAACAGGAAAGCGTGGTCGTAGCCTTTCACCTTGCGCTGATCGTCATCACTCAGGAAATCCTGTGCAATAGCTTTCGCATTGCGGAAGTCGAAGCTGGTGTCGTTCACCTGCTTCAGGCCCTGATACGGTATGCCCATTTCGTCAACCGGCAGGTACGCGTCCGCAAGGATTTGCAGCTTGTGGTTGCGCACGTCGCACTGGTTGCCGTCCAGATTAAAGTAGGCATGGTTAGTCAGGTTAACCGGACACGGCTTGTCGACCGTGGCACGGTATTCGATGGCGATTCGGTTGTCGTCGGTCAGCGTGAAGCGTGCGGAGGCGATAAGGTTGCCCGGGAAGCCCTGATCGCCATCAGGTGAATCCAGCGAGAACAGCACTTCGCTGTCATTTTGACGGACAATTTTCCAGCGGCGTTTATCAAACCCTTCCGGTCCGCCGTGAAGCTGGTTCTCACCCTGACTTGGAAGGAGAGGGTACGCCACGCCGTCGAGTTCGAAACGGCTTTTAGCGATGCGGTTGGCATAGCGGCCGACGGACGCTCCCAGAAAAGCCGATTGGTTAACATACTGCTCAGGCGATGCACAGCCGAGCAGCGTTTCACGCACGCTGCCGTCCGGCATCGGTACGCGGGCGGAGAGCAGGGTTGCACCCCAGTCCATCAGCGTAACCACCATCCCTGCGCGGTTGCGCAGGGTTAACAGGCGATACGGCAGACCATCCGGTGCGAGAGTAGGTGTTTCGTTTAGCACTGTCCGGCTCCTTGTGATGCTTTACATACATAGAAGGTTTCTTTAATACCTGTCTTTGCTTCGTACTGCTTCGTCACGGCATCCTGTACGGCAGGGACCAGCTCTTCCGGTACCAGCGCAACGATGCAGCCCCCGAAGCCGCCGCCGGTCATGCGCACGCCGCCTTTATCGCCGATGGTCGCTTTGACGATCTCAACCAGGGTATCAATTTGCGGGACGGTGATTTCAAAGTCATCGCGCATGGAGGCATGCGATTCAGCCATCAGTTCTCCCATGCGTTTCAGGTCGCCTTTCGCCAGCGCGGACGCGGCTTCAACGGTACGGGCGTTCTCCGTCAGCACGTGACGAACGCGTCTGGCGACAACCGGATCCAGCTCATGCGCAACCTTATTGAATTCATCAAGCGTCACGTCGCGCAGGGCGGGCTGCTGGAAGAAGCGTGCACCGGTTTCACACTGCTCGCGGCGGGTGTTGTACTCGCTGCCCACCAGCGTGCGCTTAAAATTACTGTTGATAATCACAACAGCCGCGCCTTTGGGCAGCGGAACGGCTTTGGTGCCAAGCGAGCGGCAGTCGATCAGCAGCGCGTGCTCTTTTTTGCCCAGCGCGGAGATCAGCTGGTCCATAATGCCGCAGTTACAGCCCACGAACTGGTTTTCTGCTTCCTGACCGTTAAGGGCGATTTGCGCCCCGTCCAGCGGCAGATGATAAAGCTGCTGGAACACGGTCCCCACGGCGACTTCCAGAGAGGCAGAGGAGCTTAAGCCCGCGCCCTGTGGCACGTTGCCGCTGATCACTAAATCCGCACCGCCAAAGTTCTTGTTACGCTTCTGCAGATGCTTCACCACGCCGCGCACATAGTTAGACCACTGCTGGCTGTCGTGCGTCACAATGGGGGCATCAAGGGAAAACTCGTCGGTTTCGTTACCGTAATCCGCCGCTATTACGCGGACGTTACGGTCGTCGCGCTTTGCGCAACTAATAACCGTCTGGTAATCAATGGCACACGGCAGCACAAAACCGTCGTTGTAGTCAGTATGTTCACCGATCAGATTGACGCGGCCAGGCGCCTGAATAACATGGGTGGCAGGGTAGCCAAATTTCTCAGCAAACAGGGATTGTGTTTTATCTTTCAGACTCATTTTTTAGACTCCTGATTCGCGATAGTGGACGTCACTCACGGCACGCAGACGTTCGGCTGCCTGTTCCGCCGTCAGGTCACGCTGGGTTTCCGCCAGCATTTCATAGCCCACCATGAACTTACGTACCGTCGCAGAGCGAAGCAGTGGCGGATAGAAATGGGCATGCAGCTGCCAGTGTTGGTTCTCTTCACCGTTAAACGGTGCGCCGTGCCAGCCCATGGAATACGGGAAAGAGCACTGGAACAGGTTGTCGTAACGGCTGGTCAGTTTCTTCAGCGCCAGCGCAAGGTCGTCGCGCTGTGCGTCGCTGAGATCGGTCATGCGCTGTATGTGCGCTTTCGGCAACAGCAGCGTTTCAAACGGCCAGGCGGCCCAGTAAGGTACGACGGCGAGCCAGTGTTCGGTTTCCACCACGGTACGGCTGCCATCGGCCAGCTCACGCTGGGTGTAATCAACCAGCATGGGTGAGCCGTTTTCCTCGAAATAGGCTTTTTGCAGGCGGTCTTCGCGTTCGGCTTCGTTAGGCAGGAAGCTGTTCGCCCAGATCTGGCCGTGCGGATGCGGGTTGGAGCAGCCCATCGCCGCACCTTTGTTTTCAAATACCTGCACCCACGGGTAAGTCTGCCCCAGCTCAGCGGTTTGTGCCTGCCAGGTGCCGATCACCTCTTTCAGTGCCTCAACGCTCAGCTCCGGCAGCGTTTTGCTGTGATCGGGCGAGAAGCAGATCACGCGGCTGGTACCCCGCGCGCTTTCACAGCGCATCAGCGGGTCATGGCTCGCGGGCGCGTCCGGCGTGTCGGTCATTAGCGCAGCAAAATCGTTGGTGAAGACGAAGGTGCCTTTGTAGTCCGGGTTTTTATCTCCGGTGACGCGCGTGTTGCCCGGACACAGGAAGCAATCCGGGTCATGCTGCGGTAGCGTTTGTTTCGCAGGCGTCTCTTGCGCCCCCTGCCAGGGGCGCTTGGCGCGATGCGGAGACACCAAAATCCATTGTCCGCTTAACGGGTTAAAACGACGATGCGGATGATCGACGGGATTAAACGAAGTCATGAAGGATCCTTAGTCCGGATAGCCTTGCGGGTGGCGTGACTGCCAGTGCCAGGTATCCTGTGCCATTTCATCAAGCGTGCGGGTAACACGCCAGTTAAGCTCTTTGTCGGCTTTAGTGGCATCCGCCCAGTAAGCGGGCAGGTCACCATCACGACGCGGTGCGAAGTGGTAGTTCACTGGCTTACCGCAGGCTTTGCTGAAGGCGTTAACCACGTCCAGCACGCTGCTGCCGACCCCGGCGCCGAGGTTGTAAATATGCACGCCCGGTTTATCTGCCAGCTGTTGCATGGCCGCAACGTGACCGTCGGCCAGATCCATCACGTGGATATAGTCGCGCACGCCGGTGCCGTCCTGGGTTGGGTAGTCGTTACCAAAAATCGCCAGCGACTCACGACGGCCTACCGCCACCTGGGCGATATACGGCATCAGGTTGTTCGGGATGCCCTGCGGATCTTCACCCATATCGCCAGACGGATGGGCGCCGACCGGGTTGAAGTAGCGCAGCAAGGCGATGCTCCATTCCGGCTGCGCTTTTTGCAGATCGGTCAGGATCTGTTCCACCATCAGCTTGCTTTTGCCGTACGGGCTTTGTGGCGTGCCGGTCGGGAAACTTTCAACGTAGGGGATTTTTGGCTGATCGCCATAGACGGTGGCGGAGGAGCTGAAGATAAAGTTTTTAACGTTCGCCGCACGCATGGCGGAGATGAGACGCAGGGTACCGTTGACGTTGTTGTCGTAATACTCAAGCGGCTTCGCAACGGATTCACCGACGGCTTTCAGACCGGCGAAGTGGATCACCGCTTCAATGGCGTGGTCGTGAAGGATTTCGGTCATCAGCGCTTCGTTGCGGATGTCGCCTTCCACGAAAGTGGGTTGTTTCCCGCCAAGACGTTCAATCACCGGCAGCACGCTGCGCTTACTATTGCACAGGTTGTCGAGGATGATCACATCGTGACCATTTTGCAGCAGTTGCACACAGGTATGACTTCCGATGTAACCGCTACCACCTGTTACCAGAACTCGCATGATTCGCTCCATTAGGCTTATGGTATGTAATAACCATAGCATAACAGAGACGCTAAAAGTGTGACATGGGATAAAATAGTGGAATCGTTTACACTCGTTTTCAAACTCGCTTTTTCAATCACTCAGACCATTCTAGATCAAAGAGATAGTGTTGTATTGATGCAAGTTATCTGAAAAGAGGAGGGCGGGGCCCTCCACGGTTAGTCGATGTGGCTGAGAAGATAGCGATAGCGCTCGCCGTCCGGAATGAACTCAAGACGATGGGTGATACAGGAAGGGGCATCCTCGGCATGGTGTGAAACAAACAGCAGTTGGGTTTCACCCTCGGCAATGAGAATATCCACAAAGCGACGAATCAGCTGGCGGTTTAGCGGATCCAGACCCTGCAGGGGCTCATCCAGAATTAACAGTGTCGGGTGTTTTACCAGCGCGCGAACGATCAATGCCAGGCGCTGCTGCCCCCATGACAAACTGTGAAACGGCGCGTCAGCCACCCGGCTATCCATCCCCAGAATATCCAGCCACTGCTGGGCCAGCTTGTGCTGCTTGTCCGACACCGCCTGATAAATTCCGATGGAGTCAAAATACCCGGAGAGGATCACGTTACGTACCGTGGTACTGACCCGGTAATCCAGATGCAGGCTGCTGCTGACGTAGCCGATATGTTTTTTAATATCCCAGATGGTTTCACCGCTGCCGCGACGACGGCCAAACAACGTGAGATCGTTGCTATAGCCCTGCGGATGGTCGCCGGTGATGAGGCTCAGCAGCGTGGATTTTCCCGCGCCATTCGGGCCGACAATCTGCCAGTGCTCGCCCGGATTCACCGTCCAGCTAAGATGGTTAAGGATCGGGCGGTCGTCATAAGAGACGATACCATCACGCAGCACGATGCGTGGCTGGTGAGGATCGAGCGCGTGGCGGGCTGACGGGGCATCGGGTTCCGGAAGGGTGATGCCGTCGAGCTGTTCACTGTGCGCGAGCTGGGCGATCAGCGCCTGCTTAAGCAGCGCCGACTTTTCGCCCGTCTCGGTCAGATGGCAGTCGGCCAGCACACCGGCATGCTGGACAAAATCCGGAATCTCATCAAAGCGGTTAAGTACCAGCACAAGGGTATATCCCTGCTGATTAAGCGAGCCCAGCAGATGCGCCAGCTGCGCCCTGGACTGGACGTCAAGGCCGTCGAACGGTTCGTCGAGGATCAGCAACTCAGGCTCGCTCATCAGCGCCTGGCAAAGCAGGGTTTTCCGCGTTTCGCCGGTAGAAAGATATTTGAAGCGTCGGTTGAGCAGGGCGGTAATGCCGAACTGTTCAGCCAGGCGCTGACAGCGGGCAGGATCTTTCACCTCATCCTGGATAATTTCCGCCGTTGTACGGCCGGTATCTTCTTCTCCAGGACTGAGTAAATCGGTATTGTTGCGCTGCCATTCGTCGCTCACCAGCTTTTGCAGTTGTTCAAAAGAGAGGCGCGTCAGGCGCGTAACGTCGCTCTGGTATTCCCCTTTGAGGAGGGTGAGTTCCCCCGCCAGCGCACGGGCCAGCGCGGATTTACCGCTGCCGTTAGTGCCAACAAACGCCCAGCTTTCACCCGCGCGTATTGTCAAATCAGCAATCGCCAGCGTCCGGGTATCGCTAAGACGAAACGTACCTTGCGAAATATGCAATAATGCCATGATTTATCCCATTTTTTGCAGCAACAGATGTCAGGGATACTCACTGTCAGCGCGGTTGTCAATGCGCTCAGCACAATGTGGCGATAATCACCCGGTCTGCGTTGAAATATGCGGTGACGACAGCACCTTCTTCTAAGCCGTCCGCCTCGCTGCAAGGTACCGTCGCGCAGAGTGATTGTCCGTCCGCCAGCGTCATAAGCACTTCGCATTGCGCCTTGCCGCGTTCAATATGGCTGATTGCGCCCGATAGCTGGTTATCCGCTGCCTGTGCCGTGTCGGGATTACGCGTGATATTGACCCATGGCGCTTTCAGTAACACCAGCACCTCTTTACCTTCATCCAGGCCAAGGCGCTCTGCACTCTGCGCGGTGATTGCGGCTTTCAGACGCGTTGTTCCATCGGCAAGCAGGATCTCAACATGCTGTTGTATCTGAAGATTATCGCGCGCCGTCACCGTACCAAACCACTGGTTGCGGGCGCTGGTTTGTAACGAGAAGCGGGAAATGGCGGCCAGCAAACTGTCCAGTGGAACGCTATCGTCATCACTCAGAACATCAAACGCTTTTTGCTGGATCTGGCCCAGAAGATCGTAAAGCTGAATCAGGCGCTGGCCGTAGCGCGTCACCCTGGCGCCGCCACCGCCCTTACCGCCCGTGGCTCTGTCCACCAGCGGGTGTTCGCTCAGGGTGTTCATTTCATTGATGGCATCCCAGGCGCTTTTATAGCTGATCCCGGCATTCTTTGCCCCCTGGCTAATCGAGCCCGTTTGTTCTATTTGTTTAAGCAGGGCTATACGTCTGGGGTCGGCAAAAAGCTTTTGCTGTAGTCGGAGAGTAAGAAGAATTTCGGCCTGCATAACAGTGTCCTGGCAAAAAGGATATTGTGACCCAAATGGTGCGGGGCGCAAAGGCTACCGCACAAAAGGGGATGTTTTTCTTACTTTTCAGGGTAGAATAAGCCCTTCACAATATCTGGAGAAAACCATGTTAGAGTTGTTGAAAAGTCTGGTATTCGCCGTGATCATGGTGCCAGTAGTGATGGCCATCATCCTCGGTGCCATCTACGGCCTGGGTGAAGTGTTCAACCTCTTTTCGAACATTGGTCACAAAGACCAGGCTAAAAAGCAGCATTGATTCCCTTCAAAACGCCCGGCTAGCCCGGGCGTTTTGCTCTCAAGCTTTTCTCATTTTCTCCGATAGTATTAAGAATCAGTCCAGCTTACCCCTTGAGCGGTACGATATAGCGCTGGGATCTCCATGAAGATATCGTTATATTATCGTCTATATAACGCTATATACAGGAGCTACAAATGGCACGTTCATGGGTACGTCTTTTCGCTGGGGCAACGCTGACGCTTTCACTTGCCGGGCAGGCGCTGGCGGACGACGGAAAAATTACGGTTTTTGCGGCGGCGTCGCTGACCAACGCGCTGCAGGATATTGCGGCGGCGTATAAAAAAGAGAAAAACGTCGATGTTGTCTCCTCTTTCGCCTCTTCATCTACGCTTGCGCGCCAGATAGAAGCGGGGGCACCGGCGGATCTGTTCATTTCAGCCGATCAGAAATGGATGGATTACGCGGCGGAGAAGAAATCAATTGATCCGGCAACCCGCGAAACGCTGCTGGGGAATAGCCTGGTTGTGGTGGCACCAAAAGCCAGCGCGCAGGCGGATATTACCATTAACAAAGAGACCAACTGGATGAGCCTGCTTAACGGTGGCCGTCTGGCGGTGGGCGATCCGGAGCATGTTCCGGCGGGGATCTACGCCAAAGAAGCGCTGCAAAAACTGGGCGCGTGGGAGACATTGTCGCCGAAACTGGCGCCGGCGGAAGATGTACGCGGTGCGCTGGCGCTGGTGGAACGCAACGAAGCCCCGCTGGGGATTGTATATGGCTCTGATGCCGTTGCCAGCAAGGGTGTGAAAGTGGTTGCAACGTTCCCGGCAGACTCCCACAAGAAAGTGGAATATCCTGTCGCGATTGTTGATGGACATAAAAACGCGACCGTGACGGCCTTTCGCGATTACCTGAAGGGGCCAGAAGCGTCCGCAATCTTTAAACGTTATGGATTTACGACTCACTGATGATATTGACCGATCCTGAATGGCAGGCTGTTCTGCTGAGCCTTAAAGTCTCTTCCCTGGCGGTTGCGCTGAGTTTGCCCTTTGGGATCTTCTTTGCCTGGTTACTGGTGCGCTGCCGGTTTCCCGGCAAAGCGCTGCTCGACAGCGTACTTCATCTCCCGCTCGTTTTACCCCCCGTGGTGGTCGGCTATCTGTTGCTGATTTCGATGGGGCGACGCGGTTTTATCGGCGAGAAGCTCTACGACTGGTTTGGTCTGACGTTCGCCTTTAGCTGGCGCGGTGCGGTACTGGCCGCGGCGGTGATGTCATTTCCGCTGATGGTGAGGGCGATCCGCCTCGCGCTGGAAGGGGTGGACATGAAGCTCGAACAGGCGGCCCGCACGCTGGGTGCCGGGCGCTGGCGCGTCTTTTTCACCATCACGCTCCCGCTTACGCTGCCGGGGATTATAGTTGGCACGGTACTGGCGTTTGCCCGTTCGCTGGGCGAGTTCGGCGCGACCATCACGTTTGTATCGAACATTCCCGGTGAGACGCGAACGATTCCGTCAGCCATGTACACCCTGATTCAAACACCCGGCGGAGAAGGCGCGGCGGCGCGACTGTGCATCATCTCAATCGTCCTGGCCCTGGCTTCGCTGCTGGTGTCTGAATGGCTGGCGCGGCTGAGTCGCGAACGGATGGGGAAATAAGGATGCTGGAACTGAATTTCACCCAGACGCTGGGGAACCACACGCTGACGCTTAACGAGACGCTGCCTGCAAGCGGCATCACCGCCATTTTTGGCGTCTCCGGTGCGGGAAAAACCTCTCTGATTAATGCGATTAGCGGCCTGACACGCCCGCAGTCAGGGCGAATTGTTCTGAATGACCGCGTTCTGAATGACGTGGAGAACAAAATATACCTCTCGCCGGATAAACGTCGCATCGGCTATGTTTTCCAGGACGCGCGCTTGTTCCCGCACTACAGCGTGCGCGGCAACCTGCGCTACGGTATGGCCAAAAGTATGGCCGGGCAGTTTGATAAGCTGGTGACGCTGTTAGGTATTGAGCCTCTGCTCGACAGGCTGCCTTCCTCTCTTTCCGGTGGAGAAAAACAGCGTGTGGCGATTGGCCGTGCCTTGCTGACCGCACCCGAGCTGCTGTTGCTCGACGAACCGCTGGCTTCGCTGGATATTCCGCGTAAACGTGAACTGCTGCCCTACCTGCAGCGCCTGACCCGCGAGATTAACATTCCCATGCTCTACGTCAGCCACTCGCTGGATGAGATCCTCCATCTGGCCGACAAAGTGCTGGTACTGGAAGAGGGCAGCGTAAAGGCCTTTGGCAACCTGGAAGAGGTGTGGGGAAGCAGCGTGATGCATCCCTGGCTTCCAAAGGAGCAGCAGAGCAGTATCCTGAAAGTGAGCGTGCTGGAACACCACCCGCATTATGCGATGACCGCGCTGGCGCTGGGCGACCAGCATCTGTGGGTGAACAAGGTCGACAAGCCGTTACAGTCCGCGCTGCGTATTCGCATTCAGGCATCGGACGTCTCGCTGGTGCTGCAACCGCCGCTGCAAACCAGCATTCGTAATATTCTGCGCGCCAAAGTGGCGGAGTGCTTTGATGATAACGGTCAGGTGGAAGTGAAGCTTGAGGTGGGAAGCAGGACGCTCTGGGCGCGCATCAGCCCGTGGGCCAGGGACGAGTTAGGTATCAAGCCCGGCCTGTGGCTTTACGCGCAAATCAAGAGCGTCTCGATCACTGCCTGATTACAGCAGGTGGGTATAAATGTACTGCGCGATGCTATCGGTGGTGTTATCGCCAATCACCACGTTAGCGCGCGCTTTCACCGCGTCATCGGCGTTGCCCATCGCCACGCCGGTACCGGCAGCCTCCAGCATACTGATATCGTTATAGTTATCGCCAAAGGCAATCACGTCACGCATCGACCCTCCCTGAGATTCCACGTACTGCGTCAGGCGCTTGCCCTTGCTGTTGCCTTTACGGGCAATATCTACCTGATCGTGCCATGACCATTCACATTCCAGACCCAGGGTCTGTTCAACCTGTTTCGCGAAGGTATTCAGTTTGGTGGTGTCTTCATCCGTCAGGGCGAATTTCCAGATAGCGTCAACATCCTGAGCGGCCTGGCGCAGGGAGGACACCTGGGTAAAGACCGGACGCTGCGCTTCCGGCAGCGAAAGTGCCCAGTTACTGGTGCGCACCACATGGCCTGTAGGGCGCTCGTACAGCATCGCGTTGTCCACATACATCAGGCCATGAATGGCATGCTCATCCAGCAGATCAATCAGTTGCAGCGCCTGAGGAACCGGTAGCGGGTCGGAAGCTAAAACCTTTTTTGCCTGATAATCATACAAATAAGTGCCATTACAACAAATTGCAGGTGTATCTAACGCCAGTGCCTGATAAAAAGGATGAATGGCAACGTGATGTCGACCCGTTACGATAAGGAGTTGATACCCGGCTTCCTGGGCTCGTTTAAGCGCTTCAAGGGAGGAGGGAAGCAGGGTTTTCTGAGGGGTCAGTAATGTTCCGTCTAAATCCAGGGCAATCACACGCGAGGTCATATGTTCTTCCGGGTTAATGTTGAATTTTAGGTCTCAGGCGATGTTACACCGAGAGTAAATCGCTGCAAAATTCCTGGCTAAAATTCAGCATTCACCGTTAAAAATAATCACTTTCACGCGCAGTGAGGAAAGGAGTATTCATGAAACAAACCGTTTATACCGCCAGTCCTGAAAGTCAGCAGATCCACGTCTGGCGTTTGAATGCAGAAGGTTCGCTCACGCTGGTTCAGGTTGTTGATGTTCCGGGGCAAGTACAGCCAATGGTCGTCAGCCCGGATAAACGTTTTCTCTATGTTGGCGTACGCCCTGAGTTCCGGGTGCTGGCCTACCGCATCTCGCCGGACGACGGTGCGCTGACCTACACTGCCGAAGCGCCGCTGCCGGGCAGCCCGACCCACATCTCGACCGATCGTAAAGGGCGTTTCATCTTTAGCGGCTCTTACAATGCGGGCTGCGTCAGCGTGACCCGCCTTGACGACGGCATTCCGGTCGACACAGTCGACGTGGTGGAAGGACTGGAAGGGTGTCACTCGGCGAATATCTCTCCGGACAACCGCACGCTGTGGGTGCCTGCACTGAAGCAGGATCGCATCTGCCTGTTTACCCTGAGCGACGATGGTCACCTGGTGGCGCAAAACCCGGCTGAAGTGACTACCGTTGAGGGCGCAGGCCCACGCCATATGGTCTTCCACCCGAACCAGCAGTATGCCTATGTGGTAAACGAACTGAACAGTTCGGTAGACGTGTGGGAGCTGAAAGATCCAAACGGTCAGATCGAATGCGTGCAGACGCTGGATATGATGCCGTCTGACTTCTCTGACACCCGCTGGGCGGCGGATATCCACATTACGCCTGACGGCCGTCATCTGTATGCCTGCGACCGTACCTCCAGCCTGATTACCGTCTTCAGCGTCTCCGAAGATGGCAGCGTGCTGGCCATTGAAGGTTTCCAGCCAACGGAAACTCAGCCGCGTGGCTTTAATATCGATCACAGCGGTAAATACCTGATTGCGGCAGGGCAGAAATCCCACCATATCGCGCTGTATGAAATCAAAGGCGTACAGGGTCTGCTGGAAGAAAAAGGACGCTACGCCGTAGGCCAGGGTCCGATGTGGGTCCTGGTCAACGCTCACTAATTGGCCTGAAACAAAAAACCTCGCGAATGCGAGGTTTTTTTATGCCCGGTGGTAGCCGGGTAGAGCACATCAAAACGTAACCAACCTGATTATCATAATGTTGACTTAAGACGATGTAAATTCATCACCAATGAAGAAAAGACGTTCTCAAGCGACGGTGCGCAAAAATAATTAATATAATCAATGAGATATTTGTTTTTTCTTTATAGATTCCTAAACTCTCCATAACTGTTTTTATATACAGTAATGGTTTGATATCATTCTGTTCGTTGGTTTGATGTGTTGCAGTTCCGCAATTCAGGATCCTTTTTAAGTCCTGGCTGTCGGGTGGTGCCGACAGTGCCTAAACTGCGGAGCACATCAAAACATAGCCAACACACCTCTGGTGACAGGCAGCGGAAAGGTAAGGCAGAGGAGAAGTGCTCTATACCAAAGGAGTGGCGTATGAGCGGTGTGGAATGGGCAATTCTGTTCCTGCAACTCATGGTTGCGATTATGCAACTATTGGATGCGTATCTTAAGTTTGGTGCCTGACGCATTCAGTCGCAGTAAAAAGGGGGATTAAAATCCCCCTTTTACTCTCATCTTACTGCTTCGGCTCTGCAACCACCTTGCTACCCAGACCGCGGTTGTTGTATTCCCACATGCGGTTGAAGTTCGCGTCATTCAGATTGCGCTGGACGTTCCCTTTATCATCCACCGCACCGGTATTGCCGGAGAACGGACGTTTGGAGATCGCGGCATCAGCCCACGGCTTCGCCATGTTAAAGCCTTCGTTGATCACGCTGTCGCGGATCACGACCTGACCGTTAGTGGCAGAGTCCACATCCAGGGAGCGACCCAGCTGTGCCACGCCGTCACCGGCAGCGTTGAAGCGGCTGTTAACGGCCAGGAAGCCGTAGAACAGGTTAGACTGTGTTGCTGGCGCAAACACGTAACCTTCCTGCTGAGTGCGCGAGTTCACCACGCGGAAATCGGTGTTTTCAAATACCACCGCGCCGCGACCGGACACCAGATCCACGTCACCTTCAACGTAGCTGTTGGTTACCAGCGTACGGGTCAGGCGGTTGTTCTGCAGCGTGTTCTTAACATCGCTGTTGGTCACGAAGAATGTATTCTGACGGCCCAGAATGTTGACGTTGTTAATCTGCACCTTATCGCCATCACTACGCAGCGCGACGGCCTGGTGAGTACCGGCATCGACGCTGTCGCCGAGGGTATTTTGAATGGTCAGGTTTTGCAGCTGCAGACCATTATTTTGGGACCAGAATACCGCCGAGCACATCAGGCCAACGGTAGCGGAACGCTTGCTCTGGCAGTTATCAAACATGTACCAAGCCGGTTTACCTGGCATATATTTACCGGCCGGGTTCACCAGGCGACGCCAGGTGGTGCTGTCGATTTCGGAATCAATCGCCAGGCCAATTTTCACGTCGATTGCTTTTTCGCCCAGACCGTAAAGGGTGATGCTGCCTGGCGCGGCCGGAACATACACGGTGCCTTCGTATTCGCCCGGCAGGATCGCGATGTACTGGCGAGAGGCGCTGTGTTTGGTAATGGCCGCGTCAACCGCTGCCTGAATGGACGTGTGCGTTACGCCCTGGGCGCCAGCCGGGCCAACCACGAAGTCAGGCTGTTTCGGCAGGTTAATAGAAGACGGTGTCCACGGCGCAGCGTTAGGATCCATCGCTGAGAAGTAGTGGGCACGGTCGAAGTTCTTCGCTTCATCAGCGGACAAAATCGGGCGGGACGCGGTGCCCGGTGCTACCTGCTCAGAAGGCAGCTGATCCGGTGGTGTTGAACTGCATGCGGATAAGGTCACGCCAAAGGCGAGCGCTAACGCCAGACGGGAAATCCTGGAAATGTTCAAGGTGGAGCTCCTGGGTATGCAAGTCTTAAACGGGATAGACGAAATAGCCTGCTTTTTTATACTAAGTTGAGCGAAACGGGAAGATAAAAAGGGTAAAAGTTGCATTTTTTACCCGCGGGAGGCGGGAAAGTCATCACAAATAAATAACATTTTCTACCAGAACGGTTGACAGCAGACGGCGGATGAAAATAAATGTCTATACAACCCATGACAAGTGGAATGCCCATGCAGCTTCATCCTGACGATGTAATATGGCGAAATGCGCGACTGGCAACGATGGTTCCCGATGCCTCCGCACCCTATGGTCTGAAAGCGCAACACGCCCTGGTCGTGCGCGGTCAAACCATCCTGGCCGTGATCCCTGAATCTGACATTCCTTCCGGACACCGTCACTGCATCGATCTACAGGGGCGTCTGGTGACGCCGGGGCTGATTGATTGCCATACCCATCTGGTGTTTGGCGGCGACCGCGCGGCAGAGTGGGAGCAGCGCCTGAACGGTGTCTCTTATCAAACCATCAGCGCGCAGGGTGGCGGGATTAACGCCACAGTGACGGCGACACGCAACAGTTCGCCGGAAACCCTGTTGAAGCTGGCGCAGCAGCGGCTAGAGCGTCTCATGAATGAAGGCGTGACGACCATAGAAATTAAATCGGGATACGGACTTAACGCGGATGCCGAAGAGAAAATGTTGCTGGTTGCTCGCCAGCTTAGTCTGAGTAATCTGGTCGAGATTAGCCCGACGCTTCTGGCGGCACATGCCGTCCCTGCGGAATACCGACAGGATCCGGATGCGTATCTCACGCTGGTCTGCGAGCAGATCATGCCCACGCTGTGGCAAAAAGCGTTATTTGAAGCGGTAGATGTGTTTTGTGAAAACGTCGGCTTTACCCCGTCGCAAACCGAGCGCCTTTTCCAGGCCGCCACCGCGCTGGGTATTCCGGTGAAAGGGCATGTTGAGCAGCTGTCTAATCAGGGCGGTGCGGCGCTGGTCAGCCAGTATAAAGGGCTGTCAGCGGATCATATCGAATATCTCGACGACGCAGGCATTCAGGCGATGGCGCAAAGCGGTACGGTGGCGGTATTGCTCCCCGGCGCGTTCTATTTCCTTCAGGAGCGCCAGCGTCCGCCGGTTGAACAGCTCAGAAAACAGGGAGTGCCGATGGCGGTGGCCACCGACTATAACCCCGGCACCAGCCCGTTTGCGAGCCTGCACCTGGCGATGAATATGGCCTGCGTCCAGTTTGGCCTGACCCCTGAAGAGGCCTGGGCTGGCGTCACGCGACACGCCGCGCAGGCGCTGGGTCGCGGCGCAACCCACGGGCAATTGCAGGCGGGGTATGTGGCCGATTTTATCGTCTGGGATGCTGACCATCCGGTTGAGATGGTCTATGAACCGGGTCGCAATCCGTTGTATCAGCGTATTTTCCGTGGGGAGGCAGTATGAGGTTATGGCGGCCCGTAGCCGAAACGGTCTGGCAGGGGCGTGACGACAGCGCCGAGGCCAGCAATGCAAAGCGTATTTTTCAGACGATACAGCAGCAGGCGCAGTTTACGCCGCTTTCCTCTGGCATCGCGCTGATCGGGTTTGAATGCGATGCAGGGGTTAAACGCAATCAGGGCAGGCCTGGCGCCGTGCAGGCCCCTGATATCCTGCGCAACGCGCTGGCGAATATGGCCAGCCATCAGGGACACGAACGGCTTGCGGATATGGGATCCGTGTATGTCGAAGGTGATGAACTTGAAGCGGCACAGCGGGTTTTAAGCGATGCGGTGACGGCCTGCCAGCAGTCCGGGATGCGCACGCTGATCTTTGGCGGCGGGCACGAGACCGCCTGGGCGCATGGTCGGGGCATTCTCGATGCCTTCCCGAACGAGCGCGTGGCGGTGATTAATCTTGATGCCCATCTCGATCTGCGCAAGGCCGAGCGTGCAACATCCGGTACCCCGTTTCGTCAACTGGCCCATTACTGCGAGGACCACGGTCGGGCGTTTCGCTACGCCTGCTTTGGCGTCAGCCGGGCAGCCAACACGCAGGCACTCTGGGATGAAGCGGAACGCCTGAACGTCACGCTGGTGGAAGACTGGCATTTCAGACGCGATGCGTTATCTGCGCTGGAAAAGGTGCTGGCGCAGGCCGATCGCGTCTACCTGACTATCGACCTCGACGTTCTGCCGGCGAGCGAAATGCCTGCCGTATCCGCCCCTGCGGCGTTAGGGGTACCGGCGCTGGATCTTCTGCCGGTTATCGAACAAATCTGTCGCAGCGGTAAGCTGCAGGCCGCCGATCTGGTAGAGTTTAACCCGCAGTACGACAGGGACGGACAGGGCGCGAAGCTTGCCGCTCGTCTGGCCTGGCAAATTGCTCACTGGTGGGCATAACCCGAGTTAAGGAGTCATGATGTTTTCACGCTCGCCCCTGGCGCAGTCGAGCCCTCCTGCGCCTTTCTACGAAAAGGTGAAGCAGGCTATCAGCGAAAAAATTGCTACCGGTGTCTGGCGCCCTCACGATCGTATTCCGTCCGAGGCCGAACTGGTGGCGCAATTTGGTTTTAGCCGGATGACCATCAACCGGGCGCTGCGCGAACTGACCGATGAAGGTCTTCTGGTGCGCCTGCAGGGGGTCGGCACTTTCGTGGCGGAGCCCAAAGGTCAGTCGGCGCTGTTTGAAATCCGCAGTATTGCCGATGAGATACACTCGCGAAATCATCAGCACCGCTGCGAGGTGCTGGTGCTCGAAGAGACCGAGGCGAGCGCCGAGCAGGCCGCCGAGCTGAATGTTAAAGAAGGGAGCCGCATCTTCCACTCCGTGATGGTGCATTTTGAGAACGACATTCCGGTACAGATTGAAGATCGCTGCGTTAACGCAGAGCGGATACCGGAGTATCTGAGCCAGGATTACACCCAAACCACGCCGCATGCGTACCTCTCGCTGGTCGCACCGCTGACGGAAGGGGAACACATTGTGGAGGCTGTGCGCGCCACGCCGCAGGAATGTGAACGGTTGCGCATTAAAGAGCACGATCCGTGCCTGCTGATCCGCCGTCGAACCTGGTCATCATCGCAGATTGTCTCCCATGCCAGGCTGCTTTTCCCGGGTAACCGTTACCGGCTGCAGGGCCATTTTATGTCATAAGTTTTATAAGCGTGATCGCTAACGCAATATAACAAAATTGTATCTTTTTTGTTAAATCTGACCTTGTGTGTGCTTGTCTATACAAGTATATCTAAATGCATCATCTGTCCTTTATGAGGAGCACACAATGTCGTCAGGTAAACACCGCCAGCAGGATGTCCGCGCCGCGCGCGGCACCACGCTTACCGCCAAAAGCTGGCTCACCGAAGCCCCGCTGCGCATGTTGATGAATAACCTCGACCCTGAGGTGGCGGAGAACCCCCACGAGCTGGTGGTCTACGGCGGTATAGGCCGCGCCGCGCGTAACTGGGAATGCTATGACGCAATTGTAAAATCCCTGACTCATCTCGAACACGACGAAACCCTGCTGGTACAGTCCGGCAAGCCGGTCGGCGTATTCAAAACCCATAAAAACGCGCCACGCGTGCTGATCGCCAACTCTAACCTGGTGCCGCACTGGGCGACGTGGGAACACTTCAACGAGCTGGATGCCAAAGGGCTGGCGATGTATGGTCAGATGACCGCCGGGAGCTGGATCTACATTGGCAGCCAGGGGATTGTGCAAGGCACTTACGAAACCTTCGTGGAAGCCGGCCGCCAGCACTATAACGGCTCGCTGAAAGGCCGCTGGGTATTGACTGCCGGTCTCGGCGGTATGGGCGGCGCGCAGCCACTGGCTGCCACGCTTGCTGGCGCCTGCTCGCTTAACATTGAGTGCCAGCAGAGCCGCATTGATTTCCGTCTGCGTACCCGCTACGTCGACGAGCAGGCTGATAACCTCGACGATGCGCTGGCGCGCATCAAAAAATACACCTCGGAAGGCAAAGCGGTGTCGATCGCCCTGTGCGGCAACGCGGCAGAGATTCTGCCTGAACTTGTCGCCCGCGGCGTTCGCCCGGATCTCGTCACCGACCAGACCAGCGCCCATGACCCGCTGCACGGTTACCTGCCAAACGGCTGGACGTGGGAAGAATATCAGCAAAAAGCGGAAACCGACCCGGAAGGCACGGTTCTCGCCGCGAAACGTTCGATGGCTGAACACGTCTCCGCGATGCTGGCCTTCAGCAAGATGGGCATTCCGACCTTCGATTACGGCAATAACATCCGCCAGATGGCGAAAGAGATGGGCGTGACGAACGCTTTCGACTTCCCGGGCTTCGTGCCTGCCTATATTCGCCCGCTGTTCTGTCGCGGCATTGGGCCGTTCCGCTGGGTTGCACTGTCCGGTGACCCGGAGGATATCTACAAAACCGATGCCAAAGTGAAAGAGATCGTCGCGGATGACGAACATCTCCACCACTGGCTGGACATGGCGCGCGAGCGCATTAACTTCCAGGGCCTGCCGGCGCGTATCTGCTGGGTCGGTCTGGAGTGGCGGCAAAAACTGGGTCTGGCCTTCAATGAAATGGTGCGCAGCGGCGAAGTCTCCGCACCGATTGTCATTGGTCGCGACCACCTGGACTCCGGCTCCGTTGCCAGCCCTAACCGTGAAACGGAAGCCATGCGCGACGGCTCGGATGCCGTTTCAGACTGGCCGCTGCTGAATGCCCTGCTCAATACCGCCAGCGGTGCGACCTGGGTCTCGCTGCACCACGGCGGTGGCGTGGGAATGGGCTTCTCCCAGCACTCGGGGATGGTTATCGTTTGTGACGGTACCGATGAAGCCGCCGCGCGTATCGCTCGCGTGCTGCACAACGACCCGGCCACCGGCGTGATGCGTCACGCGGACGCGGGTTACGAGATTGCTATTGACTGTGCCAAAGAGCAGGGGCTAAACCTGCCGATGATCCCTGCCACACAAGGAAATCATGAATGAACGCCTTAACACTTACGCCCGGTTCCCTGACGCTTAAACAGCTGCGAAACGTCTGGCGTCAGCCGGTTACGCTCTCGCTTGATGAAAGTGCCCACGCCGCCATTAACGACAGCGTTGCCTGCGTGGAGGCCATTGTTGCCGAAGGGCGCACGGCTTACGGGATCAACACCGGGTTTGGTCTGCTGGCACAAACGCGCATTGCAACGCACGATCTGGAAAACTTACAGCGTTCACTGGTGCTGTCTCACGCGGCGGGGGTCGGCCAGCCGCTCGATGACGAGATTGTCCGTCTGATGATGGTGCTTAAAATCAACAGCCTGGCGCGCGGTTTCTCCGGCATTCGCCTGAGCGTGATCCAGGCGCTGATGGCGCTGGTTAATGCCGACGTCTATCCGTGGATCCCGGCGAAAGGTTCCGTCGGCGCCTCCGGCGATCTTGCGCCGCTGGCGCATATGTCGCTGCTTCTGTTGGGGGAAGGGCAGGCACGCTGGCAGGGCGAATGGCTTCCTGCCAAAGAGGCGCTGAACAAAGCCGGTTTAGCCCCGATCACCCTGGCGGCGAAGGAGGGGCTGGCGCTGCTGAACGGCACGCAGGCGTCGACTGCCTTCGCGCTGCGCGGCCTGTTTGAAGCGGAGGATCTGTTTGCCTCGGCGGTGGTGTGCGGCGCGCTCACCACCGAAGCCGTGCTGGGTTCGCGTCGTCCGTTCGACGCCCGCATCCACGAGGTGCGCGGCCAGCGCGGCCAAATTGACGCCGCCGCCATGTATCGCCACGTGCTCACCGACACCAGCGAAATTGCGGATTCACACCACAACTGTGAAAAAGTGCAGGATCCGTACTCTCTGCGCTGCCAGCCGCAGGTGATGGGCGCGTGCCTGACGCAGCTGCGCCAGGCCGCAGAGGTACTGCTGATAGAGGCCAACGCGGTATCCGATAACCCGCTGGTCTTCGCCCAGGAAAACGAGGTGGTCTCCGGCGGTAACTTCCACGCCGAGCCGGTGGCGATGGCGGCGGATAATATCGCCCTGGCCATTGCCGAAATTGGCGCGTTGTCAGAACGCCGTATCGCACTGATGATGGATAAACATATGTCGCAGCTGCCACCGTTCCTGGTGCGTAACGGCGGGGTCAACTCGGGCTTTATGATTGCCCAGGTGACGGCTGCCGCGCTGGCGAGTGAAAACAAAGCGCTGTCGCACCCGCACAGCGTCGACAGCCTGCCAACCTCGGCGAACCAGGAGGACCACGTCTCGATGGCCCCGGCTGCCGGACGTCGTCTCTGGGAGATGGCCGCCAACACCCGCGGCGTGCTGGCGGTGGAATGGCTGGCGGCAAGTCAGGGTATTGATTTGCGTGAAGGGCTGAAATCCAGCCCGCTGCTGGAGCAGGCGCGTCAGGCGCTGCGTGAGCACGTATCGCATTACGATGACGACCGCTTCTTTGCGCCGGACATTGATAAAGCGATACAGCTTCTGGAAGAGGGACGGCTGGTAGGGCTGCTACCTTCCGTGCTGTGATTCGTGCCCGGTGGCGCTGCGCTTACCGGGCCTACGAGTGCAAAATGTAGGCCGGGTAAGGCGTAGCCGCCACCCGGCTTTTTTTACGAATACATCGCCGTAATCGACGCGCTACCAAGCGAATGGAAATGCACGTTAAAGCCTACCATCGCGCCACTCGCGCCTTCATCGACCTCAATCTTGTCCACATCCAGCGCATGCACCGTGAAGATATAGCGGTGGGTTTCCCCTTTTGGTGGCGCCGCGCCGCCGTAGCCCGCTTTACCAAAGTCAGTGCGCGTCTGAATAGCGCCTTCCGGCAGGGCGACCAGGCCGGAGCCGGAACCCTGCGGCAGCACGCGCGTGTCGGCAGGCAGGTTTGCTACGATCCAGTGCCACCATCCGGAGCCGGTTGGCGCATCCGGGTCGTAACAGGTCACGACAAAGCTTTTCGTGCCAGCCGGAACCTCATCCCACGCCAGGTGCGGGGAGATATTATCGCCCTGATACCCCATGCCGTTGAAAACGTGGCGTTCCGGCAGCTTTTCGCCGTCGCGCAGATCTTTGCTGATGATTTTCATACGGTTTACCCTCGTTAATCACTCGTTCTCGAAGTGTAACGCATAGGGCTAAATCGTGAAATGCGCAGGTATGTTGACCGCGTCGACTACCGCAGCGGTGAGCTTACGCAGCTGCTCAGCAGTGATGATATACGGCGGCATCAGGTAGATCAGCTTGCCGAAAGGCCGCACCCAGACGCCCTGCTCAACGAAGAAGCGCTGCAGCGCCGCCATATTCACCGGATGCGTGGTTTCAATTACCCCGATGGCGCCCAGCACGCGCACGTCCGCCACAAAATGGGCACCCGAGGCGGCGCTCAGCTCGTCTTTCAGCTGCGCTTCAATCGCCGCGACCTGCGTCTGCCACTCGCCGCTCTCCAGTATGGCGAGGCTTTCACTTGCGACGGCGCAGGCCAGAGGGTTGCCCATAAACGTCGGACCGTGCATAAAGCAGCCCGCGTCGCCGTCGCTGATGGTGTCGGCAACATGACGGGTCGTGAGGGTGGCCGAGAGTGTCATGGTGCCGCCAGTCAGCGCTTTGCCCAGGCATAAAATATCCGGGGCGATACCCGCATGCTCGCAGGCAAACAGCTTCCCGGTGCGGCCAAAGCCGGTGGCGATTTCATCGGCAATCAGCAGAATGCCCTCGCGGTCGCACATCTTGCGAATACGCTTCAGCCATTCCGGATGATACATCCGCATTCCGCCTGCGCCCTGCACAATCGGCTCCAGGATCACGGCGGCGATATCATGACGATGTGCCGCCATGAGTCGCGCGAAGCCAACCATGTCCATCTCGTTCCACTCGCCGTCGAAGCGGCTTTGCGGGGCAGGCGCGAACAGGTTTTCCGGCAGATACCCTTTCCACAGGCTGTGCATGGAGTTATCCGGGTCGCAGACCGACATCGCCCCGAAGGTATCACCATGATAGCCGTTGCGGAACGTGAGGAAGCGCTGGCGCGTTTCGCCTCTGGCGTGCCAGTACTGCAGCGCCATTTTCATCGCCACTTCCACCGCCACGGAGCCGGAATCGGCCAGGAAGACACACTCCAGCGATTCAGGGGTCATTGCCACCAGGCGACGGCACAAATCCACCGCAGGTTGATGGGTGATCCCGCCAAACATGACGTGCGACATCTGGTCAATCTGGGCCTTCATCGCCGTGTTCAGGCGCGGGTGGTTATACCCGTGAATGGCCGCCCACCAGGAGGACATCCCGTCAACGAGCTGTTCGCCGCTGGCAAGGTGCAGCTCGCAGCCGTGGGCCGAGGCCACCGGATAGACGGGAAGAGGGCGGGTGGTGGAGGTGTAAGGGTGCCAGATATGCTGCTTGTCGAAGGCGAGATCGTCCTGGGTCATAATCGACTTGTAAACCATTTTGAAAAGTTTTAGGTTTACGAGTATAAACCGAACCGAAAATTAACAAAACCCTTTGGAGAAGCCCGATGGCTCACCACGCACGCTGGACGATGTCGCAAGTTACTGAATTATTCAATAAACCTCTCCTTGAGCTGATGTTTGAAGCCCAACAGGTGCATCGTCAGCACTTCGATCCGCGCCATGTTCAGGTCAGCACGCTGCTGTCGATCAAGACCGGCGCCTGTCCTGAAGACTGCAAATATTGCCCACAGAGCGCACGCTATAAAACCGGTCTTGAATCCGAACGCCTGATGGAAGTCGAGCAGGTGCTCGACTCCGCGCGTAAGGCGAAAAACGCCGGCTCGACCCGTTTCTGCATGGGGGCGGCGTGGAAGAACCCGCACGATCGCGATATGCCGTATCTGGAGCAGATGGTGAAGGGGGTGAAGGAGATGGGCCTCGAAGCCTGTATGACGCTCGGAACGCTGAACGAAGAACAGGCGCAGCGCCTCTCGGCGGCAGGACTGGATTACTACAACCATAACCTCGATACCTCGCCGGAGTTTTACGGCAACATCATCACCACGCGCACCTATCAGGAGCGTCTGGATACGCTGGACAAAGTGCGTGACGCGGGGATCAAAGTCTGTTCCGGCGGTATCGTGGGCTTAGGTGAAACGGTGAAAGATCGTGCGGGTCTGCTGCTGCAGCTGGCGAACCTGCCAACGCCGCCGGAAAGCGTCCCGATTAACATGCTGGTGAAGGTCAAAGGCACGCCGCTGGCGGATAACGAGGACGTGGATGCGTTTGATTTTATTCGCACTATCGCGGTGGCGCGCATCATGATGCCGACCTCTTATGTACGCCTTTCTGCGGGCCGTGAGCAGATGAACGAGCAGACCCAGGCAATGTGCTTTATGGCCGGGGCCAACTCCATCTTCTACGGCTGCAAGCTGCTGACCACGCCGAACCCGGAGGAAGACAAAGACGTTCAGCTGTTCCGCAAGCTGGGGCTGAATCCGCATCAGACCGAGGTGCTGACGGGCGATAACGAGCAACAGCAGCAGCTGGAGCAGCAGATTTTCAATGCCGACACCGACCAGTTCTACAACGCGGCAGCAGTATGACCTGGCAGGCACGTATCCAGTCGGCGCTCGACGAGCGTCGGGCGACTGATGCGTTTCGCGTCCGCAAGGTGGTCGAAAACGGCGCAGGCCGTTTTCTGACCCGCGACAGTCGGCGTTACCGTAACTTCTCCAGTAACGATTATCTCGGTCTTAGCCAGCATCCGGCTATTGTTCGCGCCTGGCAGCAGGGGGCAGAGCGGTTTGGCGTGGGCAGCGGTGGATCGGGGCACGTTAGCGGCTACACCCCGGCACATCAGGCGCTGGAGGAGGCGCTTGCCGACTGGCTGGGCTACCCGCGCGCGCTGTTGTTTATTTCGGGTTTTGCCGCCAATCAGGCGGTGATTACCGCCCTGATGGGGAAGGACGACCGCATTGTCGCCGACCGCTTAAGCCATGCCTCGCTGCTGGAAGCGGCAAGTTTGAGTCCGGCTCAGCTGCGCCGCTTTGCCCATAACGATGCGGGGCAACTCGCTGCGCTGCTGGATAAACCGTGCGAGGGGCAACAGCTGGTGGTCACGGAAGGAGTATTCAGCATGGACGGCGACAGCGCACCGCTTGCCGTACTGCACGAGGCTGCCAGACAGCAACATGCCTGGCTGCTGGTCGACGATGCCCACGGTATCGGCGTGACGGGTGATGAAGGGCGGGGAAGTGTTCACCAGCAAGGCGTCAGACCGGAGCTGCTGATAGTCACTTTCGGCAAAGGTTTTGGCGTGAGTGGCGCCGCCGTACTGTGCAGCGAGTCCGTTGCAGACTATCTGCTGCAGTTTGCCCGGCACCTGATCTACAGCACCAGCATGCCACCGGCGCAGGCCGTGGCGTTGTCTGCGTCCCTGGCCGTCATTCGTAGCGCAGAAGGGGAGGAACGTCGCCAGCGGCTGGCAGAGCATATCTGCCGCTTCCGTCAGGGACTGGCGGCGCTTCCTTTCCGCAGTACTGATTCACAAAGTGCCATCCAGCCGGTGATCGTAGGGGAAAACGCGCAGGCGCTCTCCCTGGCACAAACGCTGCGCGATCGGGAGATGTGGGTCACGGCTATTCGTCCACCCACCGTACCGCCGGGCACGGCGCGTCTGCGGCTCACGCTGACGGCGGCGCACGAGACCGAGGATATTGCTGCACTTCTGGAGGCGCTGCATGTTGCCAGTCAATAAGCAGGCCATTGCGGCGGCGTTCGGCCGGGCCGCGCGCAGCTATTCACAGCACGATGAACTGCAGCGCCAGAGCGCACAGGGGCTGATGACGTTGCTCGGCGAGAGGCGCTTTAACCAGGTGCTTGACGCCGGGTGCGGCCCCGGCGGGAATAGCCGACTCTGGCGCGAGGCGGGAAGTCACGTGACGGCCATCGACCTGTCTCCCGCTATGCTGGATGAGGCGCGCCAGCAGCAGGCTGCGCATCGTTATCTGGTGGCGGATATCGAGGCGATTCCGCTGGCGGACGCGCAATTCGATCTGGTCTGGAGCCATCTGGCGGTGCAGTGGTGCAGCAGCCTGCAGCAGGCGTTGAGCGAGCTTTATCGCGTCGCCTGCCCGGGCGGCAAGGTGGCGTTTACCACGCTACTGGAAAGCTCGTTACCTGAGCTCAATCAGGCATGGCAGGCGGTGGATGAACAGCCGCACGCCAACCGCTTTTTGTCATATGAGCAGGTTACGCAGGCCCTGGCAGGCTGGTGCTATCGCAGTACGGTGCAGACCATCACCCTCGATTTTAGCGATGCTTTAAGCGCGATGCGCTCGCTGAAGGGCATTGGCGCCACGCATCTGCATGCCGGGCGCGAGAAAAAACCGCTGACCCGGGGCCAGCTGCAGCGCCTTGAGCTGGCCTGGCCGCAGCAGCGGGGCCAGTTCCCGCTCTCTTATCAACTTTTTCATGGGATTATTGAACGTGACTGAACGTTATTTTGTCACCGGGACGGATACGGAAGTGGGCAAGACGGTTGCCAGCGCTGCCCTTTTGCAGGCGGCGCGAAAGCTTTGGAAAAACACCGCCGGGTATAAGCCTGTGGCTTCCGGCAGCGAGATGACGGCGGAGGGGTTACGTAACACCGACGCGCTGGCGCTTCAGCGTAACAGCACGCTCGAACTCGCCTATTCAGCGGTGAACCCGTATACCTTTGCCGAGCCGACCTCGCCGCACATTATCAGCGCCGATGAAGGCCGTCCGATTGATTTTACCGTGCTCTCTGCCGGGTTACGAACCCTGGAAAGCCAGGCCGACTGGGTGCTGGTGGAAGGTGCAGGCGGGTGGTTTACGCCGCTCTCTCAGGACCAGACGTTTGCTGACTGGGTGCAGGCCGAGCAACTCCCGGTCATACTCGTTGTCGGCGTCAAGCTCGGCTGTATTAACCACGCCATGCTGACGGCGCAGGCCGTTCAGCAGGCAGGGCTGCGTCTCGCGGGCTGGATAGCCAACGACGTGGTCACGCCGGGCAAGCGACACCATGAGTATCTGACGACCCTCAAACGGGTGCTCCCCGCGCCATTCCTGGGGGAGATCCCCTGGCTTGCGCACGATGCCGAACAGGCCGAAACCGGTCAGTATCTTGACCTCAGCGTCTTGCTTCCAGCGACATCCAGTGGGCAATAAGCTCATCGTTGAGTTCGTTAACGTGGCCCTGTGCCACGTTACGTCCGCGGTAGAGCATGCAAAACCGATCCGCGACCCGGCGGATAAACGACAGCTGCTGCTCCGCTAGCAGCACCGTCATCCCAAGCTCCCGGTTTAGCCGTACCAGCAGCTGTGCCAGCTTATGGGCAAAGCCCTGGCCGGCACCGTGCATAGGTTCATCCAGAATCAACATCCGCGGGCGATTGACCAGCGCATTTGCCAGAGCAAGCTGATACTGCGCCTCTGGCGAAAGGGCGTTGCCTCGCGTCTGACGCAGCGCGTAAAGTTCGGGAAAGAGCTCGTACACTTCACTTTTCGCTGCCGGGTCGGGTTTCCCCATCGCCCGCATGGCAATGTGCAAATTTTCCTCAATCGTCAGCTGAGAAAAAATCCGCCTGTCCTGCGGGACATAGCCAATCCCCGGTCCGGAACGTTCTTCGGCCGTCTGGCTGAGTAAATCACGCGGCGGCGCACCCGCTTCATGCCAGATGATGGTGCCGCTATCCACGGGCACTTTCCCGGCGATGCAATTCATTAGGGTGGTTTTTCCCATCCCCGGCAGGCCAACAACGCCGGTACACATCCCTTGCGGAAAATCTAAATCCACGTTCCATAGCGTATGTTGGCTTCCGTAAAACTGATTCACTGCACGCAGACTCAACATCTTTCTCTCCTTAAAAATGTGTCGGTGACGCTCGGTTTTTGATTGTGCAAAACCCCTGCCAGAAACCGTGAAGTGATTAAAAAAGCGGCTTTTTTAAGAATGTTCCACCACTAAGTGGGGTAAGGAAACCGGGAATTGCACATCGACGGTGCTGGCGGTGTTGAGTCGTGGTGCAGGGGAAAATGGCGGAAATGTGAGCAAGATCACATCAGGTGGTTATGAATGACGCAACTGTTTATCGACAAAAAATAGCGATAAAAATTTTTTGTTGCCGTCTCGTGGGAAAATCCGGGAATTTGCCGAGCGGCACTCTGCACGGGCTGGAAGCAGTTATCCACTATTCCTGTGGATAACCATGTGCATTAGAGTTAGAAAACACGCGATAAGCGAGAGAAGACGCGGCTTTCGCCCAAATTGACGCGAAACGCGGCTTTAGAAAATATCGTTTAAAATTTAATTGCTTAGATAAAAGCAATTACCGTAATGAAAGTGTCACGCGCTGCCATAAAACTCTCATAACCTGGCTTGACAAATGTTAAAAAAGAAAAAGTTCTGGGGATAACCCACGTTGACTGGTTTTTTATCTCGTCAGAGTCGAAATTTTATCCATTAACGCGCTAATCCTTAAGCCGCTATGCTAAATATCCTGACATGCTACTGGTTTTTCATCCAGTGTTTTTTACTGGCATTCCTGGCAACAACGAGTAAAATTACTCACCTGCCGCTTATAACGTCATCAGGTCGTCGCCCATGAGTAAACCGTTCAAACTGAATTCTGCTTTCCGTCCATCTGGCGATCAGCCTGAGGCGATCCGTCGTCTGGAAGAGGGGCTGGAAGATGGGCTTGCGCACCAGACGCTGCTGGGGGTAACCGGTTCCGGTAAAACGTTCACCATCGCCAACGTGATCGCGGATCTGCAGCGCCCTACGATGGTGCTTGCCCCCAACAAAACCCTCGCGGCACAGCTTTACGGCGAGATGAAAGAGTTCTTCCCGGAGAACGCCGTTGAGTATTTCGTTTCCTACTACGATTACTACCAGCCGGAAGCCTATGTGCCGAGCTCTGACACCTTCATCGAGAAAGATGCCTCAGTGAACGAACACATCGAGCAGATGCGATTGTCGGCGACCAAGGCGCTGCTGGAGCGTCGCGATGTGGTTGTGGTGGCGTCGGTTTCGGCGATTTACGGCCTGGGCGACCCGGACCTCTATCTGAAGATGATGCTCCACCTGACGCAGGGGATGATCATCGATCAGCGTGCGATTTTGCGCCGTCTGGCGGAGTTGCAGTACACCCGTAACGACCAGGCATTTCAGCGCGGAACGTTCCGCGTGCGCGGGGAGGTGATCGACATCTTCCCGGCGGAATCGGACGATATGGCGCTGCGCGTTGAGCTGTTTGATGAAGAGGTTGAACGTTTATCGTTGTTTGACCCGCTAACCGGTCACGTTGAGTCGGTGATCCAGCGTTTTACCATCTACCCTAAAACGCACTACGTGACGCCGCGCGAGCGTATCGTGCAGGCGATGGAAGAGATCAAAGTGGAGCTGGCTGAACGCCGTAAGGTGCTTCTGGCGAACAATAAGCTGCTGGAAGAGCAACGCCTGAGCCAGCGAACCCAGTTCGATCTGGAGATGATGAACGAGCTCGGCTACTGCTCCGGTATTGAAAACTACTCCCGTTTCCTCTCCGGTCGTGGGCCGGGTGAGCCGCCGCCGACGCTGTTTGACTACCTTCCGGCCGACGGCTTGCTGGTGATAGACGAATCCCACGTCACCATTCCGCAGATTGGCGGGATGTACCGCGGTGACCGCGCGCGTAAAGAGACGCTGGTGGAGTACGGGTTCCGTCTGCCGTCGGCACTGGATAACCGTCCGATGAAGTTTGAAGAGTTTGAGGCGCTGGCGCCACAGACTATTTACGTGTCGGCCACGCCGGGCAACTACGAGCTGGAGAAATCGGGCGATGAGGTGATTGATCAGGTGGTTCGTCCGACCGGGCTGCTGGATCCGATTATCGAAGTGCGTCCGGTGGCGACCCAGGTGGACGATCTGCTCTCTGAGATCCGCAAGCGTGCCGCCATCAACGAGCGTGTGCTGGTGACGACGCTCACCAAGCGTATGGCGGAAGACCTGACGGAGTACCTGGAAGAGCACGGCGAGAAGGTGCGTTATCTGCACTCGGATATCGATACCGTGGAGCGTATGGAGATCATCCGCGATCTGCGTCTGGGTGAGTTTGACGTGCTGGTAGGGATCAACCTGTTGCGAGAGGGGCTGGATATGCCGGAAGTCTCGCTGGTGGCGATTCTGGACGCGGATAAAGAGGGCTTCCTGCGTTCCGAGCGCTCGCTGATCCAGACCATTGGCCGCGCCGCGCGTAACGTCAATGGCAAAGCGATTCTCTACGGCGACAAAATTACCCCGTCGATGGCGAAAGCGATTGGCGAAACGGAACGCCGCCGTGAGAAACAGCAGCGCTATAACGAAGAGCACGGCATTACTCCGCAGGGGCTGAACAAGAAAGTGGTGGATATTCTGGCGCTCGGTCAGAACATTGCGAAGACCAAAGCGAAAGGCCGCGGCAAGGCGCGTTCCGTGGTGGAAGAAGATACCGTCGTACTGACGCCGAAAGCGCTGCAGCAGAAGATCCACGAGCTGGAGGCGCAGATGATGCAGCACGCCCAGAACCTGGAGTTCGAAGAGGCGGCGCAGATCCGCGATCAGCTTCATCAGCTGCGGGATTTGTTTATCGCGGCATCGTGAGTCGGTGATGTGTTTTCTCCCTCTCCCTGTGGGAGAGGGCCGGGGTGAGGGCAACAGGCCGCATAAAACGAACCTAACCCAGCGCCTGAATCGCCTTCTCCAGCGCTTCGCGCAGCAGATGGCGGTCGTGGCGGTATTTAATATCGCTGGCCTCCAGCGGCTCCTGAATCACCACCCGCTCGCCGATACCGGAGACATCCACCTTAGGCCCAACCACCACGCCGTCGATGATTTTCTTGCCGACGTACTGCTCCATCAGGCTCAGTTTGTCTGCCAGCGACAGGCTTGCCGCCGCCGGGCTCAGCTCACGCCCCAGATTACCGATGTAAACCATCGGAGCAGGAGTGCGACGCAGCGCCTGCGCCAGCTCTTTGACCAGCAGGATCGGCATCAGGCTGGTATAAAAACTGCCCGGGCCAATCAGGATTAAATCCGCTTCGCCAATCGCTTCGACGGCTTCACGCGTCGCCGGTACGCTCGGGTAGGTCATCAGCTCTTTTGGCGGCAGCAGAAGCTGGTCGATATTCACTTCGCCGTACACTTCGTGATCGTCAGCATCAATGGCCATTAAATCCACCGGCTGTTCTGACATCGGGATCAGGAACGCATCCACTTTCAGCAGATTTCGTATCAAGTTGATGGCTTCAAGCGGACGCACGCTCAGGTGATCCAGCGCCTTAAGCATTAAATTTCCAAGGTTATGTCCGGAAAGTTCCCCGTTGCCGCCAAAACGGTACTCAAACATCGCTGATGCGACGCTCGGTTCGGTAATCAGCTGGTTGAGACAGTTGCGCATATCCCCCCAGGCGATGCCGCCTTCGGCACGTCTGATCCGCCCGGTTGAGCCGCCATTATCGGTGGTTGTCACTATCCCTGTCAGCCTTGAGCCCAGTGACGACAAAGAGGACATCACCCGGCCCAGACCGTGGCCTCCGCCAAGAGCGACCACTCGGTCAAGATCCGCAAAAGTGCGATTACGCATACCCGTTCCTTATCACGTTTGATCTGCGTAACACTACCTGAACTACCCCTAAAAGACGATGCCTCATACGAAGCAAAATGACGTATATCAATGCGAAAAGAGGGTTTTTAGGTATTCTGTAGCGAAAATGCACGATTGAGTCGCTATATATATAATTATATAGCGAAAGGCGATGATGGCGAAGTGAGAATTTCCGCGCTACTATCGCCATAACCACGTTTTCGAATTTGAAAACATACACTCTAGCCTTTGTGCCTGTGTCGAAAGATATGGCGCTCTGGCCGTGGCGGATCTGCCACCAGGGTACAGAAAGAAATGACTGTGCCTCCCGTATCTGGAAAGGTGTACATGGCTTCACAACTGACTGATGCTTTCGCGCGTAAGTTTTATTACTTACGTCTGTCGATTACCGATGTGTGCAACTTCCGTTGCACCTACTGCCTGCCCGACGGTTACAAACCGGGCAGCGTCACCAATAACGGCTTTCTCTCCGTGGATGAGGTGCGCCGCGTTACGCGTGCGTTCTCCGGGCTTGGCACCGAAAAGGTCAGGCTGACCGGAGGCGAACCTTCTCTGCGCCGTGATTTCCCCGACATCATTGCCGCCGTGCGTGAAAACGAACATATCCGCCAGATTGCGGTGACCACCAACGGTTACCGGATGGCGCGTGATGTGGCGACCTGGCGCGACGCGGGCTTAACCGCCATCAACGTCAGCGTGGACAGCCTCGATGCCCGCCAGTTTCACGCCATTACCGGCCAGGACAAGTTCCGCCAGGTGATGGATGGCATCGACGCGGCATTTGCGGCCGGATTCGAGAAAGTCAAAGTCAATACGGTGCTGATGCGTGATGTGAACCATCAGCAGCTCGATACCTTCCTGGCGTGGATAAAATCCCGCCCCATCCAGCTGCGTTTTATCGAGCTGATGGAAACCGGTGAGGGCAGTGACCTGTTCCGCCGCCATCACATTTCCGGCATGGTGTTGCGCGACGAGCTGCTCAAACGCGGCTGGATCCACCAGATCCGCCAGCGCAGCGACGGCCCGGCGCAGGTCTTCTGCCACCCGGATTACGAGGGTGAGATTGGGCTTATCATGCCCTATGAGAAAGACTTCTGCGCCAGCTGTAACCGTCTGCGCGTCTCCTCCGTGGGCAAGCTCCATCTCTGCCTCTTCGGCGACGGCGGCGTAGATCTGCGCGATCTGCTGGAAGACGATGCTCAACAGGAAGCGCTTGAAGCGCGCATTTCTGAAGCGCTGACGCACAAAAAACAGACCCACTTCCTGCATCAGGGCAACACCGGCATTACTCAGAACCTGTCTTATATTGGCGGGTGATCAGGCTTAAGAAGGAATCAGAAGATGAGTCAGGTAAGCGCAGAATTTATCCCGACACGCATTGCTATTCTTACCGTTTCCAACCGCCGTGGCGAAGAGGATGATACGTCCGGCCACTGGCTGCGCGAGGCGGCCCATGATGCGGGGCATCACATCGTCGATAAAGCGATTGTGAAAGAGAACCGCTACGCCATTCGCGCGCAGGTTTCGCAGTGGATTGCCAGCGATGAAGTGCAGGTGGTATTGATCACCGGCGGCACCGGTTTTACCGCAGGCGATCAGGCGCCTGAAGCGCTGATCCCACTGTTTGACCGCGAAGTGGAAGGCTTCGGCGAAGTATTCCGCATGCTCTCCTTTGAGGAGATTGGTACCTCCACGCTGCAGTCGCGCGCCGTCGCCGGGGTGGCCAACAACACCCTGATTTTCGCCATGCCGGGCTCGACCAAAGCCTGCCGCACCGCGTGGGAAAACATCATCGCCCCGCAGCTGGATGCCCGTACCCGTCCGTGTAATTTCCATCCCCATTTAAAGAAATAAGCTATGTCACAACTGACCCACATTAACGCCGCCGGCGAAGCGCATATGGTGGATGTCTCCGCCAAAGCGGAAACGGTGCGCGAGGCGCGCGCAGAAGCGTTCGTTACCATGCAGCCGGAAACGCTGGCGATGATTATCGACGGCAGCCACCACAAGGGTGACGTCTTTGCCACCGCCCGCATCGCCGGTATTCAGGCCGCCAAGCGCACCTGGGACCTCATTCCCCTTTGCCATCCGCTGATGCTTAGCAAGGTGGAAGTGAACCTGCAGGCGCAGCCGGAGCATAATCGGGTGCGCATTGAGTCCCTGTGCCGCTTAACCGGGAAGACCGGCGTTGAGATGGAAGCCCTGACGGCAGCCTCCGTTGCCGCGCTGACCATCTACGACATGTGTAAAGCGGTGCAGAAAGATATGGTGATTGGCCCGGTTCGCCTGCTGGCAAAAAGCGGCGGCAAATCCGGTGATTTTAAGGTGGACAGCCATGATTAAGGTGCTCTTTTTTGCCCAGGTGCGCGAGCTGGTGAATACCGACAGCCTGACGCTGGAGGGCTCTTTTGAAAACGTCGCCGCCCTGCGTGCGCATCTGGCCGCACAGGGCGAACGCTGGGCGCTGGCGCTGGACGAAAGTAAGCTGCTGGCCGCCGTGAACCAGACGCTGGTTGAGTTCAGCCATCCGCTAACCGCAGGGGATGAAGTGGCCTTCTTTCCGCCGGTCACAGGGGGTTAAGATGGCTGAGACCCGAATTCTGGTGAGCCCGGCGCGTTTTAACGTGGGGACAGAATATGACTGGCTGGCCGAGCGTGACGAAGACGGCGCGGTCGTGACGTTCACCGGCAAGGTACGCAATCACAACCTCGGTGACAGCGTGAAGGCGCTGACGCTGGAGCACTACCCGGGCATGACGGAGAAATCGCTGGCGGCCATTGTGGAAGAAGCGCGTGGCCGCTGGCCGCTCGGGCGCGTCACGGTGATCCACCGCATCGGCGAGATGTGGCCAGGCGAAGAGATTGTTTTCGTGGGCGTGACCAGCGCGCACCGCGGTAGCGCGTTTGCGGCAGGGGAGTTCATGATGGATTACCTCAAAACTAAAGCGCCGTTCTGGAAGCGGGAAGCGACGCCGGAAGGGGAGCGCTGGGTGGAATCCCGCGATAGTGATAAACAAGCCGCCAGCCGTTGGTAGTCGGTTGACGTGGATGTGTTAATCTTAACGTGTGTGTCTACTTAATCTTAATCAGGAGTGAATCATGGACCGATTTCCGCGTTCCGATTCAATAGTACAGCAGACCCGTAGCGGCCTGCAGACGTATATGGCTCAGGTGTACGGCTGGATGACAGTTGGCCTGCTGCTTACCGCGTTTATCGCGTGGTATGCGGCGAACACGCCTGAACTGATGATGTTTATCTTCTCCAGCAAAATCACCTTCTTTGGGCTGATTATCGCGCAGCTGGCGCTGGTGTTTGTCCTCTCCGGGCTGGTGCAAAAGCTCAGTGCGGGGATGGCGACCACGCTGTTTATGCTCTATTCGGCGCTAACGGGGCTGACGCTTTCCAGTATTTTCATCGTCTACACCTACTCCTCCATTGCCAGCACGTTTGTGGTAACCGGCGGGATGTTCGGCGCGATGAGCCTTTACGGCTACACCACCAAACGTGACCTGAGTGGTTTCGGCAGCATGCTGTTTATGGGGCTGATCGGGATTGTGCTGGCGTCGCTGGTGAACCTGTGGCTGAAGAGTGAAGCGCTGATGTGGGCCGTGACCTACATTGGTGTGGTGGTCTTCGTTGGGCTGACGGCGTATGACACCCAGAAGCTGAAAAACATCGGCGAGCAGATCGACGTGCGCGACAGTTCAAACCTGCGCAAATACTCGATTCTGGGCGCGCTGACGCTCTATCTGGACTTCATCAACCTGTTCCTGATGTTGCTGCGTATTTTCGGCAACCGTCGTTAAGGTTGTTTTGCCGGGTGGCGGCTTCGCCTTACCCGGCCTACGAAACGCGAACCGTAGGTCGGGTAAGGCGAAGCAGCCACCCGACTTATTCACTTCGCTAACATCCTCTCATTCTTCGCCCGTAGTTTCTTCGCCCGACTCTCCAGCACCAGATAACAGACCGTGGCCAGCGCCAGCGGCAGGAAGTAATAGAGCATGCGGTAGGCGAGCAGGGCGGCAATAATCGCTCCCTGAGAAACATGCTCTCCGGCCAGAAGCGCAATGAACACCGCCTCCAGCACCCCAATCCCCGCCGGGATATGCACAATAACCCCGGCGATACTGCTCACCAGCAGCACGCCCAGCACGAAGAAGTAATTCACGTCCTCGCCAATCAACAGCCAGATAATTGCTCCCATCGCCATCCAGTTAGCGCTGGATACCGCCATCTGCAGCATGGCAAACTTCCACGACGGCAATACCAGTTTCTGCCCTCTGAGGGTCATATGACGGCGTTTAGCAAACGCGCAGGCCCACAGATAAAAAGCGATAATCAGCAGCAGCACGATGCCGAGAATACGCAGCGTGGCTTCATCGATGTACCAGTGCGCGGGCAGCTGGACCACGCCGATGGTGAAAATCACCCCGCCGAGCAGAATATAGCCCAGCCAGTTAGTGGTGATGCTCAGGGAAAAAATGCGTGTTATGGTCCCGCCCGGCAGCCCGAGACGCGAGTAGAGGCGATAGCGCATGCCAATCCCCCCGACCCAGGTACTCAGCGTCAGGTTGAAGGCGTAGCAAATAAACGACACCAGCATCACCTGGCGTTTAGCCAGCTTGTGGCCGCAGTATGCCCGGCCCAGCAGGTCGTAGCAGCCGTACATCAGGTAGCTCACGATCACCAGCCCTGTCGCGCCCAGCAGCACCATCCGGTTGTAGTTGCGGATAACTTTCCACACCTCCTCCCAGTCAACTTTTTGGGCATACACTACCAGCAGCACGGCGACCGCAATAAAGAACACCCAGGTGAGAATTTTTTTCGCCAGCCGCCAGCGCGGATGTGATTTCGACATCAGGGTTTGCCTCCATCTTCTGCTTCAACGCGGTCCTGGGTTTCCATTTCGGGTTGTACCGGCGGGTCCACCTGCGCCAGCTTCGGCGTATGCGCTGGCAGCCAGCCGACCATCGCCGGGAAATGACGCAGGAAGTGGAACACCACTACGCTGATGCCCAGGTTCCACCAGGTGCGTTTCGGCACCATAGACTCATCCACGCGCACGCAGTCGTTAACAATCAGGGCCTGCAAATTATCCCGCAGGGTCTGATTAAACTGGCGATCGTGGATGATCAGGTTAGCTTCGAGATTCAGCGATAAGCTCAGCGGATCCAGGTTGCTGGAGCCGACGGTGGCCCAGTGATCGTCCATCAGCGCGACTTTGCCATGTAGCGGCCGACGGCGATATTCGTAGATCTGAACGCCGCCTTTGACCAGATAGTTATACAGCAGCCGCGCGCCAACTTTGACTATCGGCATATCCGGCTCGCCCTGCACAATCAGCTTCACCCGTACGCCGCGCCGGGCCGCATTACGCATGGCATGCAGCAGGCGATAGCCCGGGAAAAAGTAGGCGTTAGCAATGATCACTTCGCGCTTCGCGTTGGCGAGCATCTTCAGGTAATGGCGTTCAATATCGTCCCGGTGCTCGCCGTTATCGCGCCAGACGAAAAGGGCCTGCGCTTCGCCGGGCTTGCGGTTCTCCTCCGGGCGATGGCGGCGTTTCCACCAGCGGCGAACGGCCTCTTTCCCCGGCAGGTTCTCCAGTTCGAATAATACGATGTCCTGTACTACCGGGCCCTCAATGCGAATGGCGTAATCCTGTTTTGCTTCCGGGCCGTAGTCGGACATATGTTCAGCGGAGTAGTTAATGCCGCCGACAAACGCCACCGTCTCATCCACCACCACAATTTTGCGGTGCATCCGCCGGAAAAGGTTGGTACGCATGCCAAACAGGCGCGGGCCGGGATCGTAGTAGCGGAACACCACGCCCGCAGCGGTCAGTTCATTCACGAACCCGTCGCTGAGGTCCGGTGAGCCATAGCCGTCCAGCAGCGCTTCAATTTTGACGCCGCGCCGGGCGGCACGCAGCAGTACGCTGTGTAACTGTTTGCCCACGTCGTCCTCGAACCAGATAAAGGTTTCGAGGATCACTCTCTGCTTAGCGTTATCAATCGCCTTAAAGACGGCCGGGTAATACTCGTCGCCGTTGACCAGCAGCGAGATCCGGTTGCCTTCCTGCCAGGAACATTTCATAAGTGGATCTCCGCGCTGAGCGGGGCATGGTCGGACAGATGTCGCCAGTTAAGTAAGGCCAGCGCCGTCGGGCTGCTGGCATGGGCATTTTTCACGTAGATACGGTCCAGGCGCAGCAGGGGAAAGCGCACCGGGAACGTCCGTGCCGGGCGACCATGGGCCCGGGTAAAAATCTCCTCCAGCCCTGCATTGACTTTCAGAGGATGGTTCGCGCGCTGCCGCCAGTCGTTAAAATCACCGGCCACGACCACGGGTTCTCCGTCGGGAAGCGCATTGGTCCAGTCAGCCAGCATCTGTAGCTGCGCCTGACGGTGGGCTTCGCGCAGGCCAAGATGCACGCAACCGACATGAATGGGCACCGTGAGTGCCGGTGGCGCGATGCGGCAGTATAGCAGCCCGCGCTTTTCGCTCTCACCCACGGAAACGTCCCGGTTCTCATAATGTTCGATAGGAAAACGTGACAGCACCGCGTTCCCGTGATGGCCTTCCGGATAGACCGCGTTGCGCCCGTAGGCGTAATCACTCCACATCGTGTCGGCCAGAAATTCATAGTGCGGCGTATCGGGCCAGTTCTCGAAATGCATGGGATGCACCTCGTGCGCGCCCATCACCTCCTGCAGGCAGACAATGTCCGCGCTGACGGTGCGAACCGCGTCGCGCAGCTCCGGTAAAATGAAGCGGCGATTAAATGCTGTGAAGCCTTTATGAATGTTTATCGTCAGCACTTTAAGCGAGAAATGCTGCATTTTTTGAGTCATAAGCCCCTTCCTGAGTGACTATCCCAATGAAAATAAAGTGTAGTCGGCGTCACAAAAAGATGCGGCGTTACGGAATTTTCCGTAAAGTGCGGTAGTCTGATTAAGCAGATAAAATCCTTCAGGAGAGAAGCCATGAAGTGGCAACAACGTGTTCGTGTCGCAACGGGGTTAAGTTGCTGGCAGATAATGTTGCATTTACTGGTCGTGGCCGTACTGGTGATGGGCTGGATGAGCGGCACGCTGGTGCGTGTTGGCCTGGGGCTATGCGTCCTCTATGGCGTCACCGTGCTGTCGATGTTGTTCTTACAGCGCCACCATGAAGCGCGCTGGCGCGAGGTGGGTGATGTGCTCGAAGAGCTCACCACCACCTGGTACTTTGGTGCCGCGATGATTGTGCTTTGGCTGCTGTCACGCGTGCTGCAAAACAACCTGCTGCTGGCCCTGGCGGGTCTCGCAATCCTTGCAGGGCCTGCGGTGGTCTCATTGCTCACCAAAGAGAAAAAGCTACGCAATGTTGCGTCTAAACATCGCGTACGCCACTGACCCCGTCGTGGCCGCTATGACCAGTAGCGGCCACAAACTCCCCCAGACAATATCCAGACTCGCATCCTTCAGATAGATCTGCTTGGTAATGTCCGTAAAGTGGCGTATCGGGTTTATCCATGTGATGTCCTGCAGCCACACCGGCATGTTCTCGACAGGGGAAACGTACCCGGAGAGCAAAATCGCTGGCATCATAAAGACAAACACGCCGATAAACGCCTGCTGCTGCGTCGAGCACAGCGCCGAAATTAACAGCCCAAACCCCACCAGCGACAGCCCGTAAATCACCATCGTGAAGTAAAACAGCGCCAGCGAACCGGCAAACGGGATTTGATAGGCCCAAATTCCCACGCCCAGCACGATAGTGGCCTGAAATGTCGCGACAATCAGCGCCGGCACCGCTTTGCCAACAAAGATTTGCCAGGTCGCGAGTGGGGAAACCAGCAGCTGATCCAGCGTACCTTGTTCCCGCTCGCGGGCGACGGACAGGGAGGTGACGATCATCACCCCGATGGTGGTGATCATGGCGATCAGCGACGGCACCACAAACCATTTGTAGTCCAGATTCGGGTTGTACCAGTTACGCACCACCAGCTCGCTGTTGTTGGGCTTTGGTTTGCCGTCCATCAGCTCCTGCTGATAATTCTTCACCACCTGCTGCAGATAGTTGGCCGCAATCTGGGCGCTGTTAGAGTTGCGCCCGTCGAGGATAAGCTGCATCGGCGCGGTCTGGAAGGTATCCAGGTTACGGGAAAAATCTGCCGGGAAGCGCACCAGCAGCAGGGCTTTTTGCGTATCGATGGTCGGCTGGATTTCCTGCGGGCTTTTCAGCAGCAGGATATGGGTAAACGCTTTTGCACGGGCAAAGCGCTGCGTCAGCTCGACGGAATGTTTACCGTTATCTTCGTTGTAAATGGCGATGGTGGCGTTGGTCACCTCAAGCGTCGCGGCAAAGGGGAACAGCAACACCTGGATCAACACCGGCAAAACCAGAATGGCGCGGGTTTGCGGCTCGCGCAGCAGGGATTGCAGCTCTTTTCGTATTAACGTCCATAGTCGGTGAAACATGTTCGCTCCTTAATCCAGACGCCGTTTGGTTTTCAACCACGTCAATCCGATAAACATCACCGCTGACGCCATTAAAAACAGCGTGTTGATAATCAGCACCACCGGAATATTCCCCGCCAGGAACAGGCTTTGCAGCGTGCTCACGAAATAACGCGCCGGAATGATGTAGGTCACGGCGCGGATCACCGCTGGCATACTGTCTATCTGGAAAATAAACCCGGACAGCATGATCGACGGTAAAAAGGCGGCGTTGAGCGCCACCTGCGCGGCGTTAAACTGGTTGCGGGTGATGGTGGAGATGAGCAGCCCCATCCCCAGCGTGCTAAGTAAAAACAGGCTGGTGATAAAGAACAGCACCACCAGCGAGCCGCGGTACGGCACGCCGAGGATAAAGACGGCGACAAGCATGCAGAGCAGCATCGCCAGCATGCCGAGGAAGTAGTAGGGGATGAGCTTGCACAGCAGCAGCTCGACGCGCGTCACTTCTGTGGAGAGCAGCGCCTCCATGGTGCCACGCTCCCACTCGCGGGCGATCACCAGCGAGGTCAGGATCGCGCCAATCACCGTCATGATAATCGTCACCGCGCCCGGAATGATAAAGTGCTGGCTGATGGCGGCAGGGTTAAACCAGTAGCGTGTTTGCACGTCGATGAGCGGTTCAAACGTCTCCCCCCGGTCTTCGGCGCGCTGCATCTGCCATAGCTGCCAGATCCCCTCCACGTAGCCCTGAACGAAGTTCGCAGTGTTCGGTTCGCTGCCGTCGGTAATCACCTGGATCGGCGCGTCGGCATTCGCCCGCGCCATATTGGCGGCGAAATCCACCGGGATGACCACCAGCCCGCGAATTTTCCCGGCCTGCATCTTCTGGATCAGCGCCTGCCGGTTATCGCTGATGGTGGCGTCAATGTACGGCGAGCCGGTCATGGCGTGGGTGAAGTCCAGCGCCTCTTCGCTCTGCTGTTCCAGCAAAATGCCGACCCGCAGCTTGCTGGAGTCGAGGTTGATGCCGTAGCCAAAGATAAACAGCAGCAGCAGGGGGATCACCACCGCAATCAGCCAGCTACTCGGGTCACGCACGATCTGCCGCGTCTCTTTTATGCATAACGCGCGCACCCGGCGCCAGGAAAGGGCGTTACTGCGCATGGGCATTCTCCTTATCCCAGTCGTGGATGAGGGTGATAAACGCCTGCTCCATGGTGGGGTCTGGCACGGCATCGTCGGCGGCCTGGTTTTTCAGGTCGTCCGGGGTGCCGTGGGCAATCAGCTTGCCGCGATAGACCAGCCCGATGCGGTCGCAGTATTCCGCCTCATCCATAAAGTGGGTGGTCACCATCACCGTCACCCCTTTCTCCACCATGCTGTTGATATGCAGCCAGAACTCGCGGCGGGTGAGGGGATCCACCCCGGAGGTCGGCTCATCGAGGAAAAGAATATCGGGCTCGTGCATCAGCGAGCAGGCCAGCGCGAGGCGCTGCTTAAAGCCGAGGGGCAGTTCGTCGGTGGCGTGGGAGGCAATATTCGTTAACCCGAAGGCATCGCTCATGCGGCGGATTTTCTCGTTCTGCGCGCGCCCGCGCAGGCCGTACACGCCGGAGAAAAAGCGCAGATTCTGCTCGACGGTCAGGTTGCCATACAACGAGAATTTCTGTGCCATATAGCCCAGATGCTGGCGCGCCTTGCCGGAGCTGACTTTGAGATCCATATCCAGCACCAGCGCCTTGCCGGACGTCGGCACCAGCAGGCCACACATCATTTTAAAGGTGGTGGATTTCCCCGCGCCGTTCGGCCCGAGCAGGCCAAAAATCTCGCCGCGTTTTACCGCAAAGTTGACGTTATCGGTGGCGGCGAAATCGCCGAACTTTTTGGTCAGGGATTTGGCTTCAATCACCGTTTCACCCGGCGTACCTTCAACCGTGTGGAGGATCGCGCCGAGAGGCGATTCCGATGTCCCCGCGCCGCCCAGCAGGTCGATAAACGCATCTTCAAAGCGCGGCGCCGTCTCTGCCATTTCAATTTCAGGCATGCCAGGCGCGCGGCGAATATCCTCGACGGTGGCCTCCTTTTTGAGGATTACGCGCACGGACCGACCCTGAATCATCCCGTCGCTCACCTGCGGCAGTTTCAGCACTCGCTGCAGCAGCCTGCGGTTGGACTCCTGCGGGCTGTGGAGGAGGAAACTGCGTCCGGCCATGCTCTGCGTCAACGTCGTTGGCTCGCCCTGATAAAGCAGCTCGCCTTCGTTCATCAGCAGCACGTCCCGGCACTGTTCCGCTTCGTCGAGGTAGGAGGTGCTCCAGAGGATCAGCATCCCGTCGCCTGCCAGCTCGTGCACCATCTGCCACAGCTCACGGCGGGAGATGGGGTCCACGCCGACGCCGGGCTCGTCCAGCAGCAGGACCTTTGGTTCGCCGACGAGCGTACAGGCCAGCCCCAGCTTTTGCTTCATCCCGCCGGAGAGCTTGCCCGCCAGCCGGTCGGTGAACGGGCCGAGGGAGGTGAACTCAAGCAGGCGGGCGAAGGTTTTCTGCCGGGTTTCGCCGGTCACGCTGCGCAGGTCGGCATACAGGTTCAGGTTTTCCATCACCGTCAGATCTTCATACAGACCAAACTTCTGCGGCATATAGCCGAGCATGGCGTGGAGCGCGCCGTCGTCTTTGATGGGGTCAAGGCCAAGCACGCTGGCTGTGCCTTCATCCGGCTTTAGCAAACCGGCCAGCATCCGCATCAGCGTGGTTTTGCCTGCGCCGTCCGGGCCGACCAGGCCGGTTACATAGCCTTTCTGAATGGTGCAGTTCAGCGGGGCGACCGCCGGTTTGTCCATCCCTGCGAAGCGTTTGACCAGATTGTTGAGCTGGATAACCGCGTCATTCATGTCGTTCCCCGTTGTTCACTTTTACGGTAACAGGCATGCCCTGACGCAGCGCGTCGTCCGCATCGGTGACGATGATGCGCAGACGGTACACCAGGTCGGTACGCAGGTCCGGCGTTTCAACGGTTTTCGGGGTGAATTCGGCGGTGGGGGAGACAAAGCCGACTTTGCCGTGATACGGCTTATCCGGACGACCATCGGTATAGAGCAGCAGCTCGCGGCCCGGCTGCATCTGGCCGAGATTTGGCTCGTCAATGTAGGCGCGCACCCAGACCGGGCGGGTCAGGGAGAGCGTTAATACGGTGCTGCCCGCGCTGAGCATGCTGCCCGGCTCCACGGCACGGGTCATCAGCGTACCGTCAGACGGGGCGATGAGGGTTGTATCATGCAGATCCAGCTCTGCCTGGGCCAGCTGCGCCTGCGCCTGTTCAAGGCTGGCTTTGGCCTGGGCAATGTCCTGCGGGCGGTTACCGGTGGTGTACTGGCTTAATTTATCCTGCGCGGATTTCAGCGTCGCCTGCGCCTGGTCGCGGGATGAACGCGCATTCTCCAGATCGTTGGCTGAAATGGTGCGGCTTTTCCACAGCCCCTGCTGACGGTTATAGAAATTCTGCGCGTAGTCGTAGGCAGCTTTCGCCTGCTTAACGGCAGCGGCGGCCTGGGCGATCTCTTCGTCACGATAACCCGCCAGCATCAGGTCATATTGCGCCTGGGCAACGGAAACGCCAGCTTTGGCCTGCATCAGGGCGTTCTCGTAGGGGGCTTTATCCAGCATGCCCAGCGTTTGCCCGCGTTTAATGGCATCACCTTCGTCAACGCTCAGCGAGGCGAGACGGCCACCAACGCGGAAGCTCATATTCACGGTACGAATATCCACATTACCGTACAGCGTCAGGCCCCGCTCCTGATGGCTCTGATACCACAGCCAGCCACCGACGCCTGCGGCAAGCAAAACAACAACCACCAGAATGATGGCGACAGGTTTTTTCATGACTTCAGGCTCCTTTGCGTTAAGCCTTGCAGGATCAGATCGAGATGACAGGTGATGACCTGGCTAATCTGCGCGGCTTTATCCTCATCGAATTGTGTCCAGCCGGTGCGTAACAGGATGGTTTCCCGCCCCAGACGAAAGGCAAGGATTTCACCCAGCAGGGCATGGGTATGCAAAATGGTCACGGTATCGCTGGCGTCCCGCCCGGTATAGGCGGCGATCAGGTGGGTCAGGTGGGTATGCATCGGAGCAATGACCTGATCGTGTACCAGCTGATAGGCAGTTGTAGGGGAGAGCTGCTCGCGGGAGATAAACTTACTCAGGTTGAGCGTATCGTCGTGCGTCAGCAGGCGGATCATATTATGGCAGGCATTCAGGATAAGCCGCCGGATAGCGTCACGATCCGGCGTCGGCTGGCTCAACAGCTCGCTGGCTTCTTCAACGTACGGACGAAAATGTGTGCCGATAAAATCGGCAATCCACTGGGCGCAGGCGAGGTACAAATCCTCTTTTGAACCAAAATAGTAGGTGATCGCCGCAATGTTTTGCCCGGCCTGGGCGGCGATATCTCGCGTGGTCGCGTGCAGGCCATACTCGCCAAACTGCGCCAGCGCGGCAGCAATCAGCTGGCTTTTGGCCTGTTCACCTTTGGTTGTCGTTGGGGTCGTATTCATGGCGGCATTAAAAATTAATCAATCGATTGATTAAAAATAGCCCCGAATTGCTGAACCGTCGAGCGTTCGTGCTGGGATATTTTATGCGCCACGTCACAAAAGCTGCTACACTCCGCACCTTCACGACATTGTGGTTTTTGTCCTTCCCCTTTTCGTTATATCTCCCTGAAAACTACACCTGTGATGGTCGGGGCGGTTCGGAGTTTTTATGTCTTTTGATTCCCTTGGCCTGAACCCGGAAATTCTGCGTGCCATCGCAGAGCAGGGCTACGTTGAGCCAACCCCCATCCAGCAGCAGGCGATCCCCGCCGTTCTTCAGGGGCGTGACCTGATGGCCAGCGCCCAGACCGGCACCGGTAAAACCGCGGGCTTTACGCTGCCGCTGTTAGAGCTGCTGGTAAAAAACCAGCCGCACGCCAAAGGCCGTCGTCCGGTTCGTGCGCTGATCCTGACCCCAACCCGTGAGCTGGCGGCGCAGATTGGTGAGAATGTGCGTGACTACAGCCGCTATCTCAACATTCGCTCGCTGGTCGTTTTCGGTGGCGTCAGCATTAACCCGCAGATGATGAAGCTGCGCGGCGGCGTGGACGTGCTGGTGGCAACGCCGGGCCGTCTGCTGGATCTCGAACACCAGAACGCGGTGAAGCTCGATCAGATCGAAATTCTGGTGCTGGACGAAGCCGACCGCATGCTCGACATGGGCTTTATCCACGACATCCGTCGCGTGCTGGCCAAGCTGCCTGCGCGTCGTCAGAACCTGCTGTTCTCTGCCACCTTCTCCGACGAGATCAAGGCGCTGGCAGAAAAGCTGCTGCATAATCCGCTGGAAGTGGAAGTGGCGCGTCGCAACACCGCCTCTGAGCAGGTGACGCAGCACGTTCACTTTGTCGATAAAAAGCGTAAGCGGGAGCTGCTCTCCCAGATGATCGGCCAGGGTAACTGGCAGCAGGTGCTGGTCTTTACCCGCACCAAGCACGGTGCGAACCACCTGGCGGAACAGCTCAATAAAGACGGTATCCGCAGTGCCGCCATCCACGGTAACAAGAGCCAGGGTGCGCGTACCCGTGCGCTGGCGGACTTCAAATCTGGCGACATCCGCGTGCTGGTGGCAACCGACATCGCCGCGCGTGGTCTGGACATTGAAGAGCTGCCGCACGTAGTAAACTACGAGCTGCCAAACGTCCCGGAAGATTACGTTCACCGTATCGGTCGTACCGGCCGCGCGGCGGCAACCGGTGAAGCGCTGTCACTGGTCTGCGTCGATGAACACAAGCTGCTGCGCGACATCGAACGTCTGCTGAAGAAAGAGATCCCACGCATCGAAACCCCGGGCTACGAAGTGGATCCGTCCATCAAGGCGGAGCCGATTCAGAACGGTCGCCAGGGCGGCGGTCGTGGTCAGGGCGGCGGTGGTCGCGGTCAGCAGCCGCGTCGTGCTGAAGGCGGCGCGCCGAAATCATCCGGCAAACCCCCGCGTCGCAACAACGACAGCAAACCGGCCGGCGAAAGTCCGTGGCGCAGCGGTGAAGGGAAACCGGCAGGGGAAGGGCAGCGTCGACGCCGCCCGCGTAAACCTGCTAACCCGCAGTAATCTGGAAGCCCGGTCGTAAAGCCGGGCTTTTCTTTTTGCGGCAGCGAAGAGAAAGTGCCACAATAGTGGCTGTTTATACAGTATTTCAGGTTTTTCGATGGCTTTAACCGCGGCGCTGAAAGCGCAAATTGGCGCATGGTACAAGGCGCTACAACAGCAGATCCCCGACTTTATCCCCCGAGCGCCGCAGCGGCAGATGATTGCTGACGTGGCAAAAACGCTTGCCGGGGACGACGGGCGACATCTGGCGATTGAAGCGCCGACCGGCGTCGGGAAAACCCTGTCATATCTCATTCCCGGTATTGCCACCGCGCGGGAAGAGGACAAAACGCTGGTGGTCAGCACCGCCAACGTGGCCCTGCAGGATCAGATTTTCAGCAAAGATTTGCCGCTGCTGCGCAAAATCATCCCCGACCTGCGCTTTACCGCCGCCTTTGGGCGCGGGCGCTACGTGTGCCCACGTAACCTGGCGGCGCTCGCCAGCAGCGAGCCGAATCAACAGGATCTGCTCGCGTTTCTTGATGACGAGCTGACGCCGAACAATAAGGCCGAGCAGGAGCAGTGTGCAAAACTCAAAGCCGAACTCGACGGCTATAAGTGGGACGGCCTTCGGGATCACACCAGCCAGGCCATCAGCGACGACTTATGGCGCAGGCTCAGCACCGACAAAGCAAGCTGTCTGAACCGCAACTGCCACTACTACCGCGAGTGCCCGTTCTTTGTCGCCCGGCGCGAAATTCAGGAGGCGGAGGTGGTTGTCGCCAACCACGCGCTGGTGATGGCCGCGCTGGAGAGTGAGGCGGTGCTACCGGAGCCCAAAAATCTGCTGCTGGTGCTCGACGAAGGCCACCATCTGCCCGACGTGGCTCGGGACGCGCTGGAGATGAGCGCCGAGATCACCGCGCCCTGGTTCCGCCTGCAGCTGGATCTGTTCTGCAAGCTGGTGGCAACCTGCATGGAGCAGTTCCGCCCGAAAACCACGCCGCCGCTGGCGGTGCCGGAACGGCTAAGCGAGCATTGTGAAGAGGTTTACGGCCTGATCTCCTCGCTCAATAACATCCTCAACCTTTATCTTCCCGCAGCCCAGGAGGCGGAACATCGCTTTGCGATGGGCGAACTGCCGGAAGAGGTGATGGAAATTTGTCAGCAGCTGGCAAAGCACCTTGAAAAGCTGCGCGGGCTGGCGGAGATGTTCTTAAACGATCTGAGCGAGAAAACCGGCACGCATGACGTGGTGCGTCTGCACCGTATTCTGCTACAGATGAACCGCGCGCTGGGCATGTTCGAAGCGCAGAGCAAACTCTGGCGGCTGGCCTCAATGGCGCAGGCATCAGGCGCGCCGGTCACCAAATGGGCCACCCGCGACGTGCGGGACGGGCAGGTGCATCTCTTCTTCCACTGCGTGGGCATCCGCGTGGCCGATCAGCTGGAAAAGCTGATCTGGCGCAGCGTGCCGCACGTGGTGGTAACCTCTGCCACGCTGCGTTCTCTGAACAGTTTTTCTCGTTTGCAGGAGATGAGCGGGCTAAAAGAAAAAGCGGGTGACCGCTTTGTGGCGCTGGACTCGCCGTTTAACCACTGCGAGCAGGGCAAGCTGGTCATTCCGCGCATGACGTTTGAGCCGCTGATCGACAACGAAGAACAGCACATTGCGGAAATGGCGGCCTATTTCCGCGAACAGGTCGAGAGTAAAAAATACCCTGGCATGCTGGTGTTATTCGCCAGTGGACGCGCCATGCAGCGTTTTCTGGAGCACGTCACCGATCTGCGTTTACTCCTGCTGGTGCAGGGTGACCAGCCGCGTTACAGGCTGGTGGAAACCCACCGTAAACGCATTGATAATGGCGAGCGTAGCGTGCTGGTGGGATTGCAGTCTTTCGCGGAAGGTCTTGACCTGAAAGGCGACTACCTGACGCAGGTCCACATTCATAAAATTGCCTTCCCCCCCATCGACAGCCCGGTGGTGATCACCGAGGGCGAATGGCTGAAAAGCCTTAACCGCTATCCGTTTGAGGTGCAGAGCCTGCCTGCGGCATCGTTTAACCTGATTCAGCAGGTGGGGCGTTTGATTCGAAGCCACGGCTGCTGGGGCGAAGTGGTGATTTACGATAAACGTCTGCTGACCAAAAACTATGGCCAGCGGCTGCTCAACGCGCTACCGGTCTTCCCGATTGAACAGCCGTCGGTACCGGAGATAAAAAAACGCCCGGCAAAACAGGCTGCCGGGCGTCGAAAAAGCATCCGTGCTAAGGGGCGCGGTCCTACTGGTAAGTGAAGGTCACCTGAACGACGCTGCTGAACGTGCCTGCGGTAACAGGCATAGCGGTGGCGTAATAGCGTGCGGCCAGCGGGAAGGTGGCGGTATGGTCGTTCTGGTCAATCAGCGCGTTAAAGCTGGCCTGCGGTGCGATGAGGATATGGTCCTGGCTGTCCGCCAGCTCCAGCGCCAGCCCCTTCGCGCTGCCCGTGTTGGCAAACTTGGTTGGGTGGGTAGCATCCGCCTGACCGTAAAAGAAGGCGGTCGCCAGGGCGAGGGATTTAGGACAATGTGTCACCTTCAGGCTGAAGGTTTTCCACGCGCCGGTATCCCCCACGTCGTGGAATTCACTGGAAGCCGCCTGGCCTAAATCAACGGTTAAATCCTTGCTGGCGCTGTCCACGAGGCAGGTGTTGGCATAAATGTTACCGACCATTTGCAGCTGAATATCGTCAGCCCGGGCCAGAAAGGTGAGCGTGCTGGCCAGCGCGGCCAGCACAAAGAGACGTTTCTTCATTTTCATCACTTATAGGCCAGAGTAATGGTGGCGACGGCGTTCGCCGGGCCAGGGGTGACTTCATCTGCCACCTGCAAATAGTTCAGCTTGACCGGGATATCCATCGTCTGGTTGGCATAGGCCAGGGTTTCAGTTGGGGTGTAGGTATCGAACGTTGCCAGCTCGTTGTCGATCGCCATTTCAATCCCGACACCCGTTGCCATGCCATCCTCCGGCGTGAGCTTAAGCACCCCCTGATAGCCGGGTACGTAGCCGTCGCTGCTGGTGACCTTAAATTCAGGCTGAACGGTGGAGTTACAGTTCACCGTGATGTTGAACTCCTTCGCGGGCATCGCCAGCGTGCCGACCATGTTGAAATCGCTGACCGGGAAATCGCCCATGTTGACGGTCAGGCTTTTTGGCAGTACGGAGCAGGTGACGTTTTCAAGGTTTACGTTACCGGCATAGCTAACATTGTTGGGTGAACCGATGCCTTCGTGACCAAAAACGCCAATGCCAAAAACGGTCTGGCTTTGATTTAGCGTACCGGATTCTACGGCGGTATCCGTTTTTACCAGCTCCAGCGTGACGTTAAAATCGAACGTCTGGTTGCCGTCAGTTGAGACATAGCCAATAGGCGTGCCGCGGGAGTCGCAGGTGACCCCGCCCGCACCGCTGATGCGCTGACCTTTGTCGTTCATCAGCGCAATGCCAACCCCCTTCACGCCGGATTCATAGACCCCGGAAAGGCCGGGAATTTCCGTGCCGTAGCCGTAGTAGCAGGAGACGATCTCCAGACCCTTATCTGCAGCATTATCACAGTGGCCCGCGACGTGTACCGTCTGTTCGGTGCCGGGGATGGTCGCGCCGACGGGAAGCGTGGTGGAGACGGAAACCGTGGACAGGTTAATGGTCTTTGGCATATCCGGCGACGTACAGGTGGCTTTTGCATGCGGCATAAACAGCGATGCGGTTGCCAGTATGAGTAAGAAAAAGCATTGTTTTACAAGCTGCATAGGTGAACCTGCTCGGTTGATTACTGACACTGCGCGGCAGCGTTAATAATGTCTGTTTTCTCTTTTTCATCCGTGAGCGTGTATTCCGCAATGCAGTGGTCGCTGGCTTCCTGTCCCCATGAGACGGAAAGCTTGCCGCGATCGGGCATTCCGGAAAGATAGGTTTGGCCATCAGTGCCGACGATAAATTCGCTGTCCTTATCCTCGGTGGTGACCGTTGCGCCGAAGGGCAGCGGCTTCCCGTTGTGCGTCAGCGTCATCAGGACGCGATGACCCACGCGGGTATTGAAACTTGCCCGCACCACCGCACCGCGGGTTGGCGTGACGATCTGCGAAGCGTGCGTCACGTCAGCCTCGTCAGGCAGCGTTTCGGTATCCAGCGAAATCGTGTTGTGGCGATAGGCGGTGACAAAGGGCACCACGGTATAGCCGCGGAAGTCAGTTTCCACGCCCGTCTGGTTGGCGATGTGCGTGCCGCTGGCTCCGGGCGCTTTCACCAGCGCGATGGTCTCGCCCAGCGGCTGGCTCAGCGTCAGGCCGTTAGCGTGGGCTATCATGCCCCCCTGCAGACCGACGTTGGTGGTCCGCTGGTATTTGTCCTGGCTGAAACCGCCGCTCACTTCCCCGTAGGTGGCTTTATAATCGGCGTTAAGACTGGTAGAGGTACCGTTCTCTGATGAGTCATAGCCTTCCTGCACGTTCCAGTTAAGGTTGTTCTCCTCCAGCGCCGTCCCGTTCAGGCCCAGCGTGTGCGTGGTGCCATCTTTATTGTTATTCATGTTGTAGGAGGCCCAGGTGTTGCTCATCCAGCGATCCAGCGGTACCGACACGCTCAGCGCGAACAGGTTATCGTTACTGACCGAATCGCCTTCGTCATCACGGCTGTTGGTGTTTTTGTTGAGGCTATAGCTCATGCTGTAGGTGATTCCCTTCCAGCTGTTGTTATAGCTGACGCTCATCGAGGTCATGTCCTGACCCTGGTTCCAGTAGGTCTCTTTGACCAGGCTCAGCGTAAACGATCCCCAACCTTCGCCGAGGGTTTGATCGATGGTGGCCTCGGTGCGCGCACGGCGCTGCTGCGGTGCTGACCAGTCATCGGCGCGGGTGTAGGACTCCATGGTGTCTTCGAGGGTGTAAAACCCTTTACTGTTGTAGCGATAGCCAGCCAGAGCGAAGTTTGTGCCCGTACCCGCGAAATCTTTGCTGTAGCGCAGACGCCAGGACTGCCCCTTGCTGGCCTGCTGTTTTTTGAGCAGCGCTTTGGCGCGCGTCACGTCGACAGAAAACGCGCCAAGATCGCCAAAGTTTTTACCGGTGCCCAGCGCCTGTGACTGATAATGGCTGCTTTGCTGTACGCCACCGTAGGCGGTGAATCCGTACGGCAGGCCATAAATGGCACTTCCCTGAGCGAAGGGCGTTTTTTCCACGTCTTTGTCATAAGAGCGGTAGCGCCCGGCAGTGACGCTGTATTTCAGATGCTTTTCGCGCTGGAGGACCGGAACGGAGGCGTAGGGCACCACAAAGTGACGTTCGCTGCCGTCCGTCTCTTTCACGGTGACCTGGAGATCGCCGCTGCTGCCGGTGGGATACAGGTCATTGATTTCAAATGCACCCGGCGCAACGGTATTTTGATAAATCACGTAGCCGTTCTGACGTACCACCACCAGCGCATTACTGTGGGCCGTACCGCGGATGATCGGGGCATAGCCTTTTTCGCTGTCCGGCAGCATATCGTTGTCGGAGTTTAGCTGCGCGCCGGTATACGGAACGCTGTCAAATACGTCTGCCGGGGAGCTGCTTTGGCCTACGGTCAGATCGCTTTTTAACGCCACGATATCGCGCTGGGCATAGGTGTAGACCGAGTTAAAGGATTGCTCTTCTTCGTGACCGCTGGTGCTGCGACTCCAGGTGGAGTAGTTGCGCAGGCGCCACGCGCCGACGTTCAGGCCCGGACGCAGGTTAACGTACTGGCTGCTGTTGTCCTGCATGCCCTGCTGACGGGCGTGGCTCTGGCTGGCGCTGGCGCTGTAGTTGAGGATGCCCGCCGTGATCCCCTCATCAAATTCTGTTGGGTCAATATAGCCACGGGGAACCTGACCGAGCGCGGACTGCGGAATGCTCAACAGAAGCTGCTGGTTGCTGACGCGAAATGTCGCCGTCGCCGCCGGTATGGCGTGCAAATCCGCGCATGAGCCTTTCACGGCAAGCTGAGGATAGTCGTCAGTTTTAATACCCAGGCTTTTTAAATCGGACAGAGTAAAGCAGGGCTGAAGGGAATTTTCTCCATTATCCTGCTTTTGCAATATAAAGGTCACGTCGCGGGTATCAATTTTATTATTATTGATAAAGATCGTGACCTGATATTTCCCTGGCGCCTGTCCCGGGCCTTTTTCATAAATGGAGAGATCGGTTTTTCCCTGCTGTGGATTATCCACATCCAACAACGCTGGATTAAAATAATCATCCGCCCGCGTTTGCTGCGAAAAACCCACGGCCGCTAACCCGCATAGCAGGGTCAGCAGCGTAAGCATCCGATAAACGGAAGGCAATTGCCTTCTTGGGGTTGAAGAATAGGTAATCATAAGGTGCGTTATTGGGTACGGTATTAATGCACGGATGCAGAGAGCGTTTTGCTGATGCTGCCGTAATCAGTAATAATTGACCAGGACACGGTTGAACCGCCGGTATGTGCAGGCAACGCAAAATGGGTTTCGGTTTTTGGTACGGCCCAGGTCGCTTTATCGACCTTATGACCGTTAAGGGTGACCGACTGGAAATTCATATAAAACGGCGTCGGGTTGTTAACCACTAAATCATTGCCCTCGCGGTGCCACTCAAGCTGATCCGCTACCGCTTCCGGTTTACCCTTGACGGAGGCCGGGCGGTACATCAGCTTAATGCGCGTGTTAACCGCAATTTGCAGGGTATTGACACCCGCCACCTTTTTTGAGGAGGGGATGGCTTTTATATTCAGCCAGAACATCGACTCGCGATCTTCAGGCAAATTTCCGCCGGTACGTACGACGCGCAGAACGTTTTCCTGCTTCGCATCAAGACGAAACAGTGGCGGCGTAATCAGAAAGGGAGCTTTGGCCAGGTCTTTACCGCCAGAATCCGCCCAGGATTGCACCAGATAATCCGTTGCATCTGGGTTTGAAATACCGATAGAGGATTCCTTTTTGCCTCCCTGGTAGACCAGGCGCGTGCCGTTAATAATAACGCCTGCATTTGCCGTTGCAGCTACCAGTAAAAGGGTGCTGAGTAAATAACCGTGACGCATAGTTTTTTCTCAAAATAAGGCGGGACTATCTCTTTTTTGCAAAAGGAAATAGTCCCTGGTGAGCAATATCAGTTATAAATAACCGTGAATGTTGAAACAGAGTTTGCCGGGCCAGCGGTAATAGCCGCACCGGTTTGAATATAACGCGCGGCAAACTGCAGATCGTTTACTGCGGTGCCGGAGGCCAGCGGATACTCTTTTGACGGAGTATATAAACTGACGGGCTGCTCAGAAGAGTCGATCAGCTGAATGGCTACGCCGGTTGCGGCATCTGCATCGGGGGTTAACGCCAGGGTGCTGTTGTTATTGGCATCCGGGGTTCCACCGAAGTTGATTGCCGCCGCCGTAACGGTTTCCGGGCAGTTTTTTAACTCAATATCAAACTTCGTGGCGGTGCTGGTGGAGCCGGCACCGGTAAAGACCGTCTTGGAGACTTTGCCTAATGTCACGTTCAACGGGTTACTTAAACCATTCACAACCTGACAGGCGGAATCGATGATTTCGCCCGTAAAGTTGATCTGTCCTTCACCGTCTGTTGCTGCAAAAGCGGATGCCGAGCAGCCAATCACCGACGCGATAAAAAGACCTAACGCAATCTTGTTCATAATAGTTCCTGGTGTGTGGGTAAAAACGTGCCTAAGGTTTTTGCCCGTTGTCCTCAATGATTTCCGTTCGTTATTTAATCAAAGAATGGATGGATAAGAATCTTCTATAGGCATCACAAATAATTGAATCAGTGCTTGCATAATTTTTTTCTTCGGTAAAACAGATGGCTCTGGCGGTGGGGATAAAAAGCTACCGGGCAGGTTTCATCGGGGATATAGTGTTAACAAGGTGACGTTTTCAGGAGAGATACCGTGGATTATCGTAAAATTATCAAAGAGGTAGGGCGTGGAAAAAACCATGCCCGCGACCTGGATCATGAGACAGCGCGTGCGCTTTACACCCGTATGCTCAACGGTGAGGTTCCCGATCTCGAACTCGGCGGCATTCTTATCGCCCTGCGCATTAAGGGAGAAGGTGAAGCGGAGATGCGCGGCTTTTATGAGGCGATGCAGGCGCAAACGCTGCGTCTGACGCCACCGGTGGCAAAACCGATGCCGATCGTCATTCCCAGCTATAACGGCGCGCGCAAGCAGGCCAACCTGACGCCGCTGCTGGCTATTCTGTTACATAAGCTGGGTTTTCCGGTGGTGGTGCATGGGGTGAGTGAAGATCCGACCCGCGTGCTGACAGAAACGATTTTTGAACTGCTGGGGATCGAACCCACTCTCCACGCCGGGCAGGCGCAGGCGAAGCTCGATAGCCATCAGCCGGTCTATATTCCCGTTAAGGCGCTCTGCCCGCCGCTGGAAAAGCAGCTCGCAATGCGCTGGCGAATGGGCGTGCGTAACAGCGCGCATACGCTGGCGAAGCTGGCCACGCCGTTTGCCGAAAATGCCGCGCTGCGCCTTTCCAGCGTTTCGCACCCGGAATACGTGGGGCGCGTGGGGAAATTCTTTGAAGAGATTGGCGGCAACGCGTTGCTGATGCATGGGACGGAAGGCGAGGTGTACGCTAATCCGCAGCGCTGCCCGCAAATAATGCTGATCGACGCGGCTGGGACGCGTATCGCGCTTGAACGTGGGGAAGAGAACAGCGGCGTTATTCTGCCGGAGGCGAAAGATCCCTACATCACCGCGAAGTGGATTGAACAGTGCCTTGCCGGAAATGTGCCGGTGCCGCAGTCCATCAGGTTACAGATGGCCTGCTGCCTGCTGGCGACCGGGGAAGTTGACACGGTCGAGGCTGGCATGAAACGGGTTGAGGCGGCATTTTAGGCAAAAAAAAGCCCGTCCAGTGGCGGACGGGCAAGCAAGGGTAACAAACAACAGGGTCAATGAGGGTTGGAGCAGCTCACCAGAGGGTTTGGTGAGGGTACAGCATTCATTCAGGCGATTATTTGTAGATAACCGCAGTACCGCTCAGCTTGTTGTTGGTGTTAGCGGAGGTGATGGTGTATCCGCTTGCACCGGCAGCAGCCGCTTTCTCAGCCAGTTTGGCTTCCAGACCGTCCAGCGTGGTCGCGCCTTCTGCACTCACCACACCGATTTTATTCATGCTCTGCGCCTGAGTAGATGAAACAGGCTCTACAGCGAATGCGCCAAAAGACAGAGCGGACAGGGCAACAGCAGCAACAGCATATTTGATGGTTTTCATAATTAATCTCTCGCAGGTTATTCTGTTAAGGGGACGATGTTCCGTCGATGTGATAAGTATCACGTTTTTTCTGCAGAGATAAAATCGAAGAGAATTGACGTGGTTAATCAAAAAAATTGAATGACAAATAACTTATTGATTATTAATAAATTCAAATTACGGCTTTACACTTCTTGTTGATACGCTTTACAGAAGAAAGATGAATGGCACATTTTGCTACGCGGTTCGCTAAAAAGCGTGAGCGTAAAGGTAAGCATTCGGGCGGTTAACTTAGGTAAAGGAAAGTCAGCGTAACTGGCTGTCTTTCGATCCTCTGCGATTATGTCCCGAATGTGAAGCGTTTTTTGAATCTTTATCCTGCTGACAGGTTATACATAACCTTACCCCGGGAATGGCTTTTTGCCGCGCCTCAGGAATGGGCTCTCCGCACTCTTCGCATTCCGTTAAACTTTCGCCGCGCGGAATTTCGCCGCGAGCGCGCGCAACCGCATCTTCAATCGTACTGTTGATCTGTTCGTTCACGGCATCATCATTTGCCCAACCGGAAGCCATCTTGCCCTCCTGATATCGGTTTAAGCCATAGCGTTAATATGGGGTTAAAAAATGCACAATCAAGGTGAGAGGGGAGACAAACTGCATCTGGCAGGCAGATGCAGTCGGGTGAAAGGAAACACGTTATTTATAGATAGTCGCTGTGCCGTACATATGGTTATCTCCACCTGCGGAGTTCACCACGAAGCCTTTAGCGCCTTCCTGGCGAGCTTTTTCAGCCAGTTTATCCTGAAGATCGTCAAGGTTGCTTGCGCGGCTTACCGAGACGGTACCGGCCGGGCGCAGCTGGCTGGTGTCCGTGCTTTGGGTCAGGGACTGAACGGCCATAGCGGAGAAAGAGGCGCTCGCCAGGGTACCGGCGAGAAGAGCAAGGGTCAGATACTTTTTCATAATCACATCCTCATGAGGAAACAACAGGTGATTCCCTTTAAGTTTAGAAGCCTGACGAGTGTGATTTAGCGCAAATATTTGATGATGATCTGCTTATTTTTTGAACGATAAAAGCTGACAATCCGCTGACAGATCATAGACATAAAGGTGTTTGATTTATGGCGGTTTTTTAAGGGTTGCAGAGAAAGATTTACCGTAGAGCCAGCACAAGGTATCTTACGCCGCTGTTTAAAGGAGAATGCCATGACTTCCCAAAAGCCGGGATTGCACCCACGAAATCGCCATCGCAGCCGCTACGACATGAACGCACTGTGCCAGAGTTGTCCGGCGCTGCAGGACTATATTGTCGAGACCCCCGCGGGTGAACCGTCGGTTAACTTTGCCGATCCGCTGGCGGTGAAAACCCTGAACAAGGCGCTGCTGGCGCATTTTTACGGTGTGGCGCACTGGGATATCCCGGAAGGCTTTCTCTGTCCTCCTGTTCCGGGCCGTGCTGATTACGTTCATCACCTTGCCGATCTTCTCGCCGACGATCGTGACGGCGCGATCCCCCAGCAGGCTTCCGTCCTGGATATTGGTACCGGGGCAAACCTGATTTACCCCCTGATTGGCGTGCATGAGTACCACTGGCGCTTTACCGGGAGCGAAATCGGTGCCGAGGCGTTTGCCAGCGCGCAGGCGATAATCAGCGCTAACGCTGGCCTGAGTCGTTCCATTCGTTTGCGTCGCCAGAAGGAGGCGACGTCAATCTTCAACGGCATCATTCACAAAAACGAAAGCTATGACGCCACGATGTGTAATCCGCCATTCCATGATTCGGCGGCAGCGGCCCGTGCAGGCAGCGAGCGCAAACGCCGCAACCTGGGGCAGGCCGAAGATGCCGTGCTGAACTTTGGTGGACAGCAGCAGGAGCTGTGGTGCGAGGGCGGTGAAGTCGCCTTCATCCTGCGGATGATTGCCGAAAGCAAACAGTTTGGTCGCCAGGTGAAATGGTTCACCACGCTGGTTTCCCGCGGAGATAACCTGCCGCCACTCTACCGGGCCCTCACCGAAGCAGGCGCGGTGAAAGTGGTGAAAAAAGAGATGGCGCAGGGCCAGAAGCAGAGCCGCTTTATTGCCTGGTCGTTTATGGATGACAACAAACGCCGCAAATAAGGTGTCCCGCAGGCCGGGTCAGGCGAAGCCGCCACCCGGCAACACGGCTACAATGTCGGCTCCTGCGGAGGTGGCATCGATGCCGGTGAAGGCAACACCTGATACGTCTGCACCGGCATCCGCACGTTTGCCAGATCAAAGTGTTTTTTCACCATGCTGTCGAGCGCAAAGCGCACCGTCCACTGCTTCAGCGGCTGGGTGGTGAACGACACGCGAAGCGTAAATGCCGTATTCGTCAGCCCGACGATCCCGGCAAATGACGGCTCGCCAATTACCAGGCCGCGAATATCCTCCATCTGCATTAACTCTTCAACGGCATCCCGCAGCGCCTGCTTCGCTTTGTCCGCATCCTCATGACGATCCACATCGTAGTTCGCCACAACGGAGCCAATGCCGCGCACAAAGTTGGCGAAGGTGGTGATCGATGACCACGGAATAATGTGGTATGCCCCGGTATCCTGACGCACGCCCACCGAACGAATCGACATCCGCTCGACCGTGCCGGTCAGCGGCCCGATGGTTACCAGATCGCCGGTGTTCATTCCGTTCTCAAACTGGATAAAAATGCCGGTAATAATATCCTTCACCAGCGTTTGTGACCCGAAGGAGATCGCCAGTCCCAGCGCACCGGCACCTGCCAGCAGCGGAGCGATGTTTACGCCGATTTCCGACAGCACAATCATGATGGTGATGGTACTGATGATCACCGCCAGCGCATTGCGGAACAGGGTCAACAGCGTGCGTGCACGGGCGCTGGGGAGCGGTCTGCCGTGAATATCGGACACCAGACGGTTCTCGATAAGGCTCGCCAGCAGCGTCCACCCAACGGCGGAGAAAAACAGAATCAGTGCGATACGAATTAAAATATCAACGGTCTTCTCGCCTGTGCCGTTATGCAGCCAGTTCCAGAAATCAAACAGGTTCCACGCATTCAGCAGCAGCATAATCGCCACGCAGACGGTCAGAATGCGCGCCACCTTGAGGGAGACTGACATCCAGCCGTTCACGCGTTTTTGCAGTTCCGGATAATTACGCTGTACGTGCGGGGACAGGGTGATGGTTTTCGAAATCCAGCGCGACAACAGCCCCGACACAAATGCCGCGATGCCGATAATCGCCAGGCTTTTGAAAGTCGCCCCCATCATAAATTTCAGGCTATTACCCGGGTCGAACAGCGAGAAGAAGCACAGCACGATGAAATAAGCGCTTGCCAGCCAGTACCACACCAGCGCGAAGGCGCGAATGAAGAGGCTGAAGAACGACAAAGAACGATCGGCCAGATGCAGCAGACTCTCCGTGATCGCCTTTTTATTGTGGAAGATGAGGTACAGCGACCAGACGGTAATACAGAGCATGATCAACACGTTCGCCAGCGCGCCAAACTGCACGTTGACCTGGTTGGAGATGATCGGCACCGCGACCAGCAGGCCGTAGCCAATCAGGCCGCTGAGCACGCTGAGCCGCACGGCCCAGTATTTCGCGCTGTCATCACTGATATTAAACGGGCGGAGTTCAGGCACGCGCGGGCAAAAGATGACGCGCAGTACCGCTTTAAAAAATTCGATGAGCGCAAACGCGTTCAGAAAGAGCGCCTGCTGGAAGGCAATGGTTTTGTTGCCCGTATTGAGACGGTCCGCCAGCACCTGACCCACAAACAGCGTCAACGCCAGCAGCAGTAAATCAATAATAAAGGCTCCGGCGATCATGGCGGGGAGGTGCAGCCAGCTGTTTTTATGCTGGTTCTTTTTTCGGCCCCAGTAGCCCATCTTGCGGTAAAGCGGCCAGGCACAGAGGCGTATCAGCCAGTAAAAAAGAAATACCGCGCCCGCCAGCATCAAAAACTGGGTGGCGGCGGCGCTAAAGGTTTGCGGGTTAAATGCCTTATGCGGTGATCCCATCAGGTTGCGAAAGAGCTGGGCAAAGCGTGTGGAGAGCGCTTCACCAAAGCGTCGGCTCACGTCGGTGACGTTTTCCAGCACGGTTTTTTGTTCCTCTACCTGCGGCGGGGTGAGGGTAGGAACGGTCTCCTTTGGCGGCGTGGCGGCGGCTTTACGCAGCTGATCGATTAACTCTTTTCGGGAGGCATCGTTTTCAAGTACGTCGGCAAGTGCGCCGTAAGCCGCTTTTTTTTGTTCAACATCCGGTTCCGGGGGCGGCGTACTTTGCTGGGACGCGGTCGTTCCGGTGGTCACGCCGGGGATCGCCACGGCGAGGGATGGCGCACTAAACAGGCTTATCAACAGCAGCAGGAACCACGGCACGGCGTCCTCCGACAAAATATCGTGCAAAATGATAAGTATAGAGGGCGCGGGGAGGAGGGGAGTTTTTGGGAACAATCTGGCGTAAAAAAGCCGGGCAAGCCCGGCTCAGCGTGAAGCGTAAGATCATGAGACGTGCTGCAGGAACTCCTGCAAACGCTGGCTCGGCGGATTAGCAATCAGTTCCTGCGGGTTACCGTCTTCCGCGATACGACCTTTATCGATAAAGATCAGGCGGGACGCGACTTTCTCCGCAAAGCCGATTTCGTGGGTCACGATAACCATCGTCATCCCTTCCTCTGCCAGGTCCTGCATGACTTTCAGCACTTCGTGGCGCAGCTCCGGGTCGAGTGCGGACGTTGGCTCATCAAATAGCATCATCTTCGGCTTCACTGCCAGCGCGCGGGCAATCGCGACGCGCTGCTGTTGACCACCGGAGAGCTCGGAAGGGTAGTGGTGCGCACGTTCTGCCAGACCCACTTTTGCCAGCAGATCTTTTGCCAGCGCTTCCGCCGCCGCTTTGCTGGCACCGCGCACGCGCAGCGGGCCGAACATCACGTTTTCCAGCGCCGTCAGGTGCGGGAACAGGTAGAACTGCTGGAACACCATGCCCGCTTCCTGGCGAATCAGGCGCTCGTCCACTTTCGGGTCATTGACCTTCAGACCGTCGACAAACAGATCGCCGCTGGTGATCTCTTCCAGTTTGTTAATGCAGCGCAGCAGAGTGGATTTACCGGAACCGGACGGTCCGATAATGACCACCACTTCACCCTGCGTAATATTCAGATCAATATTGTGCAGCACCTGGGTTGGGCCAAAGTGCTTGGAAACGTTTTTAAATTCAATCACAGGATTTTCATCCTTCTTTCAAGACGACGCAGAACGAAGCTCAGAACCAGAGTAATGATCAGGTAGACAACGGCTACCGCACTCCAGATTTCCAGCGCGCGGAAGTTGCCAGCAATGATCTCCTGCCCCTGACGGGTCAGCTCAGCCACGCCGATAACGATGAACAGCGACGTATCTTTAATACTGATGATCCACTGGTTACCCAGCGGTGGCAGCATGCGACGCAGCGCCAGCGGAAGAATGACGTGGCGGATCGTTTCGCGACGCGAAAGGCCCAGCGCCAGACCCGCTTCACTGAAACCTTTATGAATCGACAGCACCGCACCGCGGGTGATTTCCGCAATGTAGGCGCCCGAGTTGATCATAATGGTCACGACGGCTGCGCTGAACGGATCGATACGCAGGTCGGTGAAGGCCATTGGCAGGGCGAAGTAGATGAACATGACCTGCACGACAATCGGGGTGCCGCGGATCACTTCGATGAAAACCAGTGCGATGTGGTTTGCAATCCAGCCGCCGTAGGTGCGGGCGAAACCGGCGACAAGACCGATAATCAACCCGCCCACCAGACCCAGGACCGAAATCCACAGGGTCATTTTAGCGCCTTCAAGCAAGAGTGGAATGGCAGGCCAGATGGCGCTCCAGTCAAACTGCATGATGTATTCCTGTATACCGTGGTGAAAAACGAAAAATGTAGGCCCGGTAAACGTCAGCGCCACCGGGCGTTACAAACCTGATTTCAGGTGAAATTATTTAGGCTCAGTACCGAACCATTTTTTGTAGATTTCGTTATACGTGCCGTTCTCTTTCAGCGTTTTCAGCGCGCCGTTCACTTTCGTGCGCAGATCGTCGCTGCCTTTCGGGAATGCGATACCGTACTGCTGTGCTTCCAGAGAGTCGCCTACCGCTTTGAACTTGCCGTTACCTGCGGTTTTGATGAAGTACAGGATGTTCGGTGTGTCGTGCAGAACAGCGTCAGCACGGTTGGTGCCGAGTTCCATGTACGCGTTGTCGATGTTCGGGAACTGACGCAGGTCTTTGGTTTTAATGTTCGCTTTTGCGTAATCCACGGAACCGGTACCGCCCTTCACTGCGACAACTTTACCGTCGAGGTCTTTCACGCTTTTGACGTCATTGTTATCGGCTTTGACCATGACCAGCAGACCACTTTTGTAGTAACCGTCAGAGAAGTCGATCGCTTTTTTACGCTCTTCGGTGATGGTGATACCCGCCAGGGCCAGATCAACGTTTTTGGTTTGCAGTGCCGGGATGATGCCGCTGAAGTCCATTGGCTTCAGGGTGTAATCCAGTTTGAGTTCTTTTGCGATAGCGGCCCACAAATCAACATCGAAGCCAACGTATTTATCACCCTGTTTGAATTCAAACGGAACGAACGCCGTGTCGGTCGCCACAACCAGTTTGTCGGCAGCCTGAGAGGACACCGCAAAAGCCAGGGTAAGTGCAGCCAGTGAAACTTTTAATACAGACTTCATAGCATTTCCTTTTATATCCACGGGGCGATCCCCTGAGAGAACGACAGGCACAATGAAAAAATCGTGCCAACTTTACAAGCTGTTGTTTTGCAAAGGGGATGGAGTCATGCATTGCACAAAAAACGGGGCAATGATGTTGTGTTGCACCATGATGGAGCACCATTTTGGTGCGCGTCGTTTGGCTCAACTAACGGGGAGATATTTAGCGTAAATTCTGACGAAAAAACAATCTTCCATTAACGGTTGTGTGAGGTGATTATTACAATTTCTTCACTTTTGCACCGTATCAGGCCAAAAGTGTGCACCATAGATGTGCAAAACCCTCACCGGAAGGCGAGGGTTCGATAGAAAAATCGTATGGATTACTCGATGTTAGATTCGATAAACCACAGGAACTGATCCAGATCGCGGGAGGCGGCGGTGAAGATATCTGCCGTATCCTCATCTTTGGCTTCGCTAATCGCTTTGCGCACGTCATTGGCCACAATCGCGTAACGGTCTGCCAGTTCTTTCAGGTGATCCTGAACGGTATGGATATCCAGCGGGTAGCTTTTCAGTGGCGTTTTACTGTTAATCACCTGCGTGGTACCCAGCGCAACACCACCCAACTGTACGGCACGTTCAGCCATCGTATCGAGGTGTGTCACCAGTGCTGTGCGGAAGCCATCCAGCATTTCATGAACGGCAATAAAGTTTGCACCGCGCATATTCCAGTGGGCCTGTTTGGTGATCAGCGAAAGATCGATGAACTGGATCACCTGGCGATTCAGCAACTCAATGGTCGCTTTTTTGTCGCTATCCGATACATCGTTACGGGTATAAAGCAGATTAGACGCTTTCGTTTTCACCAGTTTAGCGGTACTCATAATCTCATATCCTCTTGATGTTAATGTCCCAGGTAATTACGGAACTAAGTATAGCACCGGATTTTTTCTCTGCGGTCTGGCTGTGCCTATCGGTTTAATAGCAAGAAGGAGGTTGATAATATAATTTACTGATATAAATAGATTATTTTAGAGTTGATACAGATCAATCTTAATTGAGGACAGAGAAAACAGGCCCGGCAGGATATTTCGATAATATGACAAAGTATGTAAGAAATTATAACGCCTGACGATCTGGCCTTTATTCTGCATGGCCAGAAAGCCATACAGAATATATGGCATCAGTTGATGTCGATTTTCTCAACTTTGGGTTCCGGGCGCATGGTGAGCGTTGACCCCATTGAGGCTGCAATAATAGAGCAGAGTGCCAGCGTCTGGGTAAACGTCAGCGTTTCGCCAAGGAATACCATTCCGGAGATTGCCGCCAGGGCAGGCTCCATGCTCATCAGGGTGCCAAAAATGCGTGTCGGCAGACGCGTCAGGGCGATCATCTCCAGAGAATAGGGGAGCGCCGTTGAGAGCACTGCGACCGCCAGCCCAATGGGCATAACTGACCATTGCCAGATAGACGCCGTGGCCTGCGCCATACCGATCGGCACAAAAACGATAGCCGCAATCACGGAACCCAGGGCGACCGTTGCCGGGCCATGTTCTTCGCCTGCGCGCTGCCCGGTGAGGATATAAACGGCCCAGCAGGCACCGGCTCCGAGAGCCAGCGCGGCACCCGTAAGATCAATCTCAGTGACATTCTGGCCGAGCGGCAACAGGAACCATAAGCCCAGCACCGCTAATACGACCCAGATAAAATCCACCGGACGACGGGAAGAGAAAAGTGCCACCGCCAGCGGACCGGTAAACTCCAGCGCGACGGCGATCCCGAGGGGGATGGTCTGGATGGAGAGGTAGAACATATAGTTCATCGCCCCAAGGGACAGACCATAAAACAGCAGGGGGAGACGTTGCTCTTTTTTGAAGCGCAGACGCCAGGGTTTGAAAATGGCAACCAGTATCGCCGTGCCCAGCACGATACGCAGGGCCGTCACCCCGGGTGCCCCTACCAGTGGAAAGAGCGATTTTGCCAGCGAGGCACCGCTTTGAATGGACAACATGGCAATGAGTATGACTGCTACCGGCAACCAGACCGACGACGTGCGGGATAACCCAGGCATCCTTTCTCCTGTCAGCTTCTGTCAAATGAAGTAAAGGTTGCAGTGTAAAGGAAATATACAGCGACGGTTGAGACTCTGTTGAAAAAAAAGCCCCATGAAATCCGTAAAATGGTTAACTACTGCTGGATTAATCGTCTTAAAGATTAGGAATAATCTGGATGAATGTAACAGCACAGACGCGCAATATGGGCGTTTTGTAGGAAAAATCGCATGTGATTTGAAAGAGTTAGCTGAGGTTGGAAACGTTCTGTTACAGGAAAGACCTCGTTAGACATCACGAATCACAAAGAGTTTCGCAAAATTTTTTGATATATTTAAAACTTACGGACTTACTTGAAGCACATTTGAGGTGGTTATGAAAAAAATTGCATGTCTTTCAGCACTGGCCGCTGTACTGGCTGTTTCCGCAGGTACCGCTGTAGCGGCTACTTCTACTGTAACCGGTGGTTACGCTCAGAGCGATATGCAGGGCGTAATGAACAAAACTAACGGTTTCAACCTGAAGTATCGTTACGAGCAGGATAACAACCCGCTGGGCGTGATCGGTTCTTTCACCTACACCGAGAAAGATCGTACTGAAAACGGCGCGTACAACAAAGGCCAGTACTACGGTATCACTGCTGGTCCAGCTTACCGTCTGAATGACTGGGCAAGCATCTACGGTGTTGTAGGTGTTGGCTACGGTAAATTCCAGCAGACCGAAAACCAGGGTCTGAACCGCACTGCAAGCACCAGCGACTACGGCTTCTCCTATGGCGCAGGCCTGCAGTTCAACCCAATCCAGGACGTTGCTCTGGACTTCTCCTATGAGCAGAGCCGTATCCGCAACGTTGACGTTGGCACCTGGATCGCGGGCGTAGGTTACCGCTTCTAATCACTCCGGTGATCGAATAAAAAATCCGCCCAATGTGGCGGATTTTTTTTTGTTTGTTCCCTCTCCACGTGGGAGAGGGTCAGGGCATCAGTCTGCACGAGACGGCAGAAATCACTTACTCTTAATATCAAAAATATCCGTACCCAGATGGTTATAGTCAACTTTCTGTAACTTGAAGTTGGTAACGTACACTGGGGGCGCTTTCTTGTTGGAGATGAACGGATACGTATTTTTTATCTCTTCGGCTTTAATCCCCGTCCACTGAGAGAAGAACTGCAGGAAATCATTCGCCGAACGGCGCGCTTTAATCACGCGATGCGTTTTATCATCACTCGACAGCACCATAAACGGTACCTGGAAGTTCTGCTGGAACTTGTCGTCATGGGCCAGGTATTGCACTTCTTTGCCACGCTCTTTAAACGCCAGCCCGTGATCCGAGAAATAGACCACAGAGAAACTGTCGCCCGTATTGCGCAGCTGATCGTACAGCTTGCTGAGCAGGTCGTCGGTTTGCGTCATGGTGTAGAGATAACAAGAGGTCTCTTTGGACTGCACGAAATCCGCGTATTTCCCGTCAGTGCGATCGCAGGCCTGGGGGTGTGAGCCCATCAGGTGAAGGACAATCAGCTGAGGCTGGGTGCGTGGGGTGGCAAACACCTGCGCCGTCATTTTCAGCAACGCTTCGTCTTTCGTATTTTTGTCGGCCTCAAAGTCACCGCTCTTCAGGAACTGCACTTCGTCAGCACGCTTCGCGATACTGGCGATGGCCGTATCGTATTCGCCAATTTGCCCCTGATTAGAGAACCACCATGTCTGGAAACCTGCGCGGTTTGCCAGGGTAACAAAGTTATCCTGGTACTGGGGTTTGCCCTCTACCACACGGTTTAGCGTCAGACCCAGCGATTTCTGCGTCGAGCCACTGGCCGCGACATAATCAGTAAACAGGGTGCCATTGACCGAGCTGGCAAACGGCGTGTTATTCCAGTGTCCGCCGAATGCGCCCATTGCGTCGCGACGGGCACTCTCGCCGATCACCACCACGTAGGTATGGTATTTCGGCTTCACCGCCAGCACGTTCCAGGTGTCTTTCTTATTGGAAAGTTCAGCCATGCGCGCCTGCTCGTCGAGCACTTCTCTGTTATTCACGACAACGTCTTTCACGAAGCGGAAAACCGGATAGCCTACGTTAATGAGCCTTAACTTACCGTCCCAGGGAATATTCTGGATGGGGGCGACGAACGCCACGGCAATACTGAATACCAGACAAAGAATTTCGATCTTGCCCCAGGACTTTTTCTCAACTGACTGACGGCGGAGGGCAATAACCCCCAGCGCGAAGATAAAGAGCCCTACCACGTAGCTGTACCACGGGAAGATGGTCAGGATCTCCGTCGACTCTTCCATATTGGTCGAGTGAAGCGCGAGCAGGGTATTAAAGTTTGGCGAGCCATAAGCCTGGCCAAACGGGAAATAGAGGGCAGCGACCAGCGAACAGATCCCAATCAGCGTTTTTTGCACGCGCGGAGCGGCCCGCCACAGCACATGCAGAATGCAGGTGAACGCCACCGCATACAGCAGGCTGAAGGGATAGCCAAGTGCAAAGTTAATCAGCAATGACTGCAAAAAGTAAAACGCCGTCCACGGGCTTAAGGCCCGGCTACGGGTAACGACAGAATCTATCAGGGTTAAATTCATAGGTCACTATCATGGATAAAAACGCCATGTGCTCACCCTGGCGTCAAGGGTCATAACCTGCCTGACAGTGCGTAGAAAGGGAATGAGGGTCCGCTTCAGCGAGCCGCAAATAGTGCAGGGCTGCAAGAAGATAGTGCGAGCGCAAAATAATAGCAACAGTTGCTCAACAGATGTTTTGCGAAGAGGATTGCAAATCCGTAAAAAAGATCGGGAATAGGGCGGCCGGGAGCCAGTTTACAGCGGGAATGTGACGCAGAGATGAAGCGGCGTACCGCAACGCCGCTTAGTGGGAAGGTTTGTCGTCCTGATGCGGTTTGTTGTTAAACATATCGCACAGCATGTTCAACAGCATCAAGCGCACTTTAAAGGGAGAGTGGGTAAACACGGTCATACACCTCTTGAATTCGTTCATAAGACCTCCTGATTTTTGATCCCTTCGATCCGTGAAGGGTGACTGCATTACATACAGATATAGCACAGGCTATATTGTATAGCTATGGCTATTTCGTTAATTTTTTGTGCTTGCAGAGGGATGGTTTACAATGTGCGCTCTCGATACCGGGCGCTGGAAGCGTCACCCCACTGAGGAAGTACAATGAACCGTCGCGCAGGTAAGCCAACAATCAGAAAAACGACGCAGCTGGTGAATGTTGAAGAACATGTCGAAGGGTTTCGCCAGGTCCGTGAAGCGCACCGTCGTGAACTGATTGATGACTATGTTGAGCTGATTTCCGATCTGATCCGTGAAGTCGGGGAAGCGCGGCAGGTTGATATGGCCGCCAGACTGGGGGTATCACAGCCGACAGTGGCTAAAATGTTAAAACGTCTGGCTTCGGTGGGCTTAATTGAAATGATCCCCTGGCGCGGTGTATTTCTGACGCCGGAAGGGGAGAAGCTTGCGCAGGAGAGCCGCGAGCGTCACCAGTTGGTCGAGAACTTTTTACTGGTGCTGGGCGTTAGCCCGGAGATTGCCCGCCGGGATGCGGAAGGAATGGAGCACCACGTGAGTGAAGAGACGCTGGTGAAGTTTCGTGAATTTACCCTTAAATACGGTCCCTCCGCTGAATGAAAATCCCCGGACTGCATGCCCTGGCACGCGATCGTTTCTTCCATCTCTTATTAATCATTGGCGCAGGGTTAAGCCTCTTTGTGCCGTTTGCGCCCCGCGCCTGGGTTGCCGCCATTGACTGGCGCACCATCATTACCCTGAGTGGGTTAATGATGCTGACCAAAGGGGTTGAGCTGAGCGGCTATTTTGACGTGCTGGGCCGTAAAATGGTGCGCCGTTTTGCCACCGAGCGCAGGCTGGCGCTGTTTATGGTCTTCTCCGCTGCGGTGCTGTCGACGTTTCTGACCAACGATGTGGCACTGTTTATCATCGTGCCCCTCACGCTGACGCTACGCAGGCTTTGCGAGATCCCGGTCAGCCGGCTGATCATCTTTGAAGCGCTGGCCGTGAACGCCGGTTCTCTGTTGACCCCTATCGGCAACCCGCAAAATATCCTGCTCTGGGGGCGGTCCGGCCTGTCGTTTGCCGCCTTTACCTGGCAGATGGCCCCGCTGGCACTGGTGATGATGCTGTCGCTACTGGCGGTATGCTGGTTTGCTTTTCCGGATAAAAAACTGCAGTACCATAGCGGAACCGCGGGCCCGCAGTGGCAGCCGCGTCTGGTCTGGAGCTGCCTCGGGTTGTACATCGTCTTTCTCATCGCGCTGGAACTGAAGGTTGAGCTGGCGGGTGTGCTGCTGGTCGCCGCAGGCTTTGTCGTGCTGGCACGCCGGGTGCTGGTGAGCGTGGACTGGACGCTGCTGCTGGTCTTTATGGCGATGTTTATTGATGTGCATCTTCTTATCCAGCTTCCGGTGCTGCAAAACGTGTTGCACAGCGTCAGCACACTGTCTCAGCCGGGTCTGTGGCTGACGGCCATTGGCCTGTCGCAGTTTATCAGCAACGTGCCTTCCACCATTCTGCTGCTCAACTATGTTCCGCCTGACACCCTTCTGGCCTGGGCGGTGAACATTGGCGGGTTTGGGCTGCTGCCCGGCTCGCTGGCAAACCTCATCGCCCTGCGTATGGCCAGCGATCGTCGTATCTGGTGGCGCTTCCATCTCTGGTCCCTCCCCATGCTGGTGTGGGCTGCGGCGATCGGTTTCGGATTATTCCTTCTCATATAGTGCGCAATTTGTCAGTTTTTCCTGGCAAACGTATAGCAACGTCCTAGCTTTAGTGAACGGCATAGTGTGATGCCGCTCACTGACAGGACCGTTGCTGAACTATGGCTGAAGATCAAAAAACGCCTGCTGACGAGCAGGAAAACAACAATAATGAACGTAAGCGACCGGGCAAAAAACCGTTAATTATCCTCGGCATTGTCGTGGTAGTGATGGTTGTCGTGGCGCTGGTCTGGTGGTTTTTAACCCGTAACGAAGAGACAACTGACGACGCCTTTACCGATGGCGATGTGGTGACGATTGCCCCCAAAACGGCGGGCTATGTCACCGGGCTGCACGTGCGCGATAACCAGCGCGTTAAAAAAGGCGATCTGCTGGTGGTTATCGATCCACGCGATACCACCGCCCAGCGCGATCAGGCTCAGGCTCAGCTTGGACTGGCTATCGCGCAGCTCCATCAGGCCCAGGCGCAGCTGGCGCTCTCAAAAGTGCAGTATCCTGCCCAGCGCGACGAAGCGAAAGCGCAGGTACTGAAAGCGCAGGCCGATCTGGCGAACGCGCAGGCGGAGTACCGTCGTCAACGCGGCGTCGACCCGCGGGCGACCACGCAACAAAGTATTGATTCTGCGAACGCACAGCTGCGCAGCGCGCAGGCTGCACTGGCCAGCGCCCAGGCGCAGCTGGAAGTGGCGGAGCAGGTTCAACTGCAAATTCGCCAGCAGGAAACCAACGTTGAAGCACGTGAGCGTCAGGTCGAGCAGGCGAAAGCGCAGCTCGAAACGGCCAATCTGAATCTCTCCTACACCGAAGTCCGCGCCCCGTTCGACGGTTTTGTCACCAAACGCAACGTGCAGCCCGGGACGCTGGTGCAGGCGGGCACCGCGCTGTTCTCACTGGTTTCCCCTAACGTATGGGTGGTGGCGAACTTTAAAGAGTCCCAGCTTGAACGCATGAAGCCCGGCGATAAGGTCACCGTCTCCGTGGATGCGTGGCCGGATATGGAACTTGAGGGCCACGTCGACAGTATTCAGCAGGGCAGTGGCTCACGCTTCTCCGCTTTCCCGGCGGAAAATGCCACCGGCAACTTCGTCAAAATTGTGCAGCGCGTGCCGGTGAAAATCGTGATTGATAAGGGACTCGACCCGAATAAACCGCTGCCGCTGGGGCTGTCGGTGGCGCCGAAGGTGACAGTGGAATGACGGATCATAGCCACGACAGCTGGAAACCCGCCAGTAACCCGTGGGCGGTGGCGATTGTTGTCACCCTGGCGGTGTTTATGGAAATTCTGGACACCACCATCGTTAACGTGGCGCTGCCGCACGTCGCGGGTTCGCTCTCCTCCAGCTATGACGAATCGACCTGGGTTTTAACCAGCTATCTGGTGGCGAACGGCATCGTGCTGCCCATCTCGGCGTTTCTGAGCCGGGTGTTTGGCCGCAAGCAGTTCTTCTTAATCTGCATTGTGATGTTCACCGTCTGTTCGTTCCTGTGCGGGATCGCCACCGAGCTGTGGCAGATCATCCTGTTCCGCGTGATGCAGGGCTTCTTTGGCGGCGGGTTGCAGCCTACCCAGCAGTCGGTGCTGCTCGACTACTTCAAGCCGGAGGACCGGGGCAAAGCGTTTGGTCTCTCCTCTATTGCGATTATCGTTGCGCCGGTGCTCGGCCCGACGCTCGGCGGCTGGATCACCGACAACTACTCCTGGCGCTGGGTGTTCTTTATCAACATCCCGGTGGGGATCGTCACGGTACTGGCGATCTATCAGCTGCTGGAAGATCCGCCGTGGGAGAGTAAATCGAAAGAGAAGCTAACCATCGACTGGACGGGGATCGGGCTGATCGCCTTAGGGCTCGGTTGTTTGCAGGTGATGCTGGACCGGGGAGAGGATGAAGACTGGTTCTACTCAAACTTTATCCGCACTTTCGCCGTGCTGACGCTGATCGGCATCATCGGCGCGATCTACTGGCTGGTGTATGCCAGAAAGCCGGTGGTGGATCTGCACTGTATGAAAGACCGCAACTTCGCGATCTCCAGCCTGTTAATGGCTGGGATGGCGATGATTTTATACGGCAGCTCGGTGGTGATCCCGCAGCTGGCGCAGCAGGATCTGGGCTATACCGCCACCTGGTCCGGGCTGGTGCTGTCGCCCGGCGCGGTGCTGATTGTACTCACCATCCCGCTGGTGCTGAAGCTCATGCCGGTGGTGCAGACGCGCTGGATTATCGCCTTTGGCTTTACCTGTCTGGCGGTCTCGTTCTTCTGGTCACGTACGCTGACGCCGGATATCGACTTCGAGACCCTGGTGCTGTTCCGCAGCGCTCAGTCGATTGGGCTGGGGTTCCTGTTTGTGCCGCTCACCACGATTGCCTTCATCTCGATACCGAGACGGCTCAACGCCGACGCGGCGGCGCTGTTTACCATGTTCCGCAACGTGGCGGGCTCGATTGGGATTTCGCTCTCGACGGCGGCCATTACCGAGCGCTCGCAGGCCCATAGCGCGCATCTGGCGTATCACGCTTCGCCGTTTAACGAGCAGTTTCAGCAGGCGATACGCGAAAGCGCCCAGGCGATCCAGAACTTCACGACTCAGGTGGGTGACCCAACCGGCATTGCCACCGGGCGGATGTACCAGACCATGATCGAACAGTCGCGCTTCCTGGCCTACATCGACGTCTTCACCCTGCTGAGCGTGGTGGCCTTGTTACTGATTCCGTTTTGTTTGTTGCTCTCGCCGGTTAAGAGCGAGGGGAGTGCAGGAGCACATTGATGATACACAGACGTTTACACCCCCTGATGATAATGCTGCTGCTGGCTGGCTGTGCCGTGGGACCGGATTACCAGCCACCCGCACCGCCGGCCGTCACGCACTGGAACGATAAGGGCGACAGCGGCGTGAAATCGCAAACCATCTCCGCTGCGACCAACCCGCGCTGGTGGAAAACCTTCGGCTCGCCGCAGCTCGATAGCCTCGTTGAACGGGCTATTGCCGGAAACCTGACCCTGCAGCAAACGGTGCTACGCATTGCCGGGGCACGTGAACAGATTAATCAGGCAGGCGGAGCATTTTTCCCGTCGGTTAATGGCAATCTACAGGCGACGCGCCAACAGCTCGGGCTGGAAGGCGAGCTGAAATCCCACGGCGTGTATGACCAGCTGGATAATGTCGATCCAGCCCTGCGGGGCGCGTTAGGCCCGCTGACGCAGCCGATCAACCTCTACCAGGGCAGTTTCGACGCCCAGTGGGAAATTGACCTGTGGGGCAAGGTGCGCCGTCAGGTGGAAGCCGCGGAAGCCCAGCAGAAGGCGGCTATCGAGCAGCGTAACGACGCGCTGGTGTCGCTGGAAGCGGAAGTGGCGCGGGCGTGGCTACAGCTGCGCGGCGCGCAGAGCATTATCGCCACCCTGAACACCCAGATTGAGAGCGCGCAGCAGACGCTGGATCTCACCGAAAGCCGTCAGCGCGGCGGGCTCTCGCCACAGATGGACGTAGAAAATGCCCGGGCGCAGCTGGGAAATCTGGAAGCGCAACTGCCGCAATATCAGGCGCAGGCGCGGCAGGCGATGAACGGCCTGGCAATCCTCCTCGGCAAGCCGCCGGGCGCACTGGATGCCGAACTCCAGTCAGCGCAGCCAATGCCTGCGCTGCCGGATATCGTGCAAACGGGCATTCCGTCCACGCTGGCGCGCCGTCGTCCGGACGTGCGTGAGGCGGAGGCGAATCTTCATGCCGCCACGGCGCAAATCGGCGTCTCGGTGGCCGAGCTGTTCCCGAGCTTTACCCTCTCCGGGCAGTTTGGCCTGCGTAACAGCGAAACCAACTGGCTGACCGACTGGAGCAGCCATTTCTACAGCTTCGGTCCGCAGGTTTCTATTCCGATTTTCCAGGGCGGACGACTGGTCTCCAGCGTGAAGGTGGCGCGCGCGCAGCAGGGGGCAGCGGTGCTGGACTATCGGCAGACGGTGCTCACCGCGCTCGGCGATGTTGAAAACGCGCTGGTCAGCTACCGCACCGACCAGCAGCGTGAAGCCGGCCTCGCAAAAACGATCGACGCCCTGCAAAACGCCTTTGACTTAGCCAGCGACAGTTACCGACAGGGCATCGCCAGCTTTATCGACGTACTGGATGCCCAGCGTCAGCTCGCCCAGGCTCAGCAGCAGCGCGCTCAGGCGCAGGTACAAAGCGCGCTCGACCTGGTGGCGCTCTACAAGGCGCTTGGCGGCGGCTGGGAGCCGTATCAGCAGGTGCAGCTCCCGGATTACAGCGTCTTTGGCGACGCCCCGCGCGGATAAATTCAGAGGATTGGGCAAGAAACGGACAGGAACGCCACATTCGCGATGACAGAGGGGCGGGTATAACTAACTGGCACCCATTCGACATGTGAGGAATGACTTATGCGTTATCAAAAACTGGGCAACACCGGTCTGTTTGTTTCTGAACTCTGCCTCGGGACCATGACCTTCGGCGGGGAAGGCGGCATGTGGGGCAAGATTGGCCAGCTGCAGCAGAGCGAAGCCGAACAGCTGGTGGGCCGCGCGCTGGATGCCGGGATCAACTTTATCGACACCGCCGACGTTTACTCGGAAGGGCGCTCGGAGGAGATCACCGGCCAGGCGCTGAAGAACCTGAAAGTTCCGCGGGAGAACGTGGTGGTCGCGACCAAAGTGTTCGGTGAAACCGGCACCGCGGGCGTGAACTCGCGCGGCAGCTCGCGATATCACATCATCGGCAGCGTGAAGGAGAGTCTGCGCCGCCTGCAGCTGGATCATATCGATCTCTACCAGCTGCACGGCTTTGACCCTGCCACCCCCATTGAAGAGACGCTCCGTGCGCTGGATACCCTGGTACAGCACGGCCACGTGCGCTATATCGGCGTCTCGAACTGGGCAGCGTGGCAGATTGCCAAAGCGCTTGGCATCTCCGAGCGTCTGGGGCTGGCACGCTTCGCGTCTTTGCAGGCGTATTACACCATCGCCGGGCGCGATCTTGAGCGCGAGCTGGTGCCGATGATGCAGAGCGAAGGCGTCGGGCTGATGGTCTGGAGCCCGCTGGCGGGCGGTCTGCTGAGCGGGAAATACGATCGCAACGGGCAGAGCGAATCGGGCGGGCGCCGTCTGGAGTTTGACTTCCCGCCGGTCAATAAAGATCGCGCCTTCGACTGCGTGGATGTAATGCGCACGATTGCCGAAAGCAAAGGCGTCTCCGTCGCGCAGATCGCGCTGGCGTGGCTGCTTCATCAGAAAGCGGTAACTAGCGTGATCGTGGGCGCGAAACGCGTCGATCAGTTGAATGACAATATCGCCGCAACCGGGATCCGCTTAAGCGAAGACGAGCTTAAAAAGCTTGATGCCGTCAGCGCGTTGCCGGGGGAATACCCGGGCTGGATGCTTGAGCGCCAGGGGGAATATCGTCGTAACCAGCTTGCACAGCAATAACCGTCCTCTCCCCGGTGGCGCTTCGCTTACCGGGGCTGCTTTCCGTAGGCATTATTTCAATCCATCTCACAAAAAACGATCCTCCCCTTTGATCCCCTTTTCATCTTCGCCTATATGACTAGTCATTAAATTTAAAATGACTAGTCATATAGGGAGAGAGCATGAATACATCGCTGCCAGCCAATTTTTTATGGGGCAACTCGGTCTCCAGCATGCAGACGGAAGGGGCATGGAACGAGGGCGGAAAGGGCATGTCGGTCTACGACATTCGTGAAGCCGGAGAAAATATCTCCGACTGGAAAGTGGCGACCGACTCCTACCACCGCTACAGGGAAGATTTCGACCTGATGCAGGATCTGGGCATGAACTGCTACCGCTTTCAGATCTCATGGAGCCGTGTCTGCCCGCAGGGCGATGGCGCGTTCAACGACGAGGGGATCGCCTTTTACGACCGCTTTATTGACGATCTTATCGCGCGCGGCATCGAGCCGATGATCTGCCTCTATCACTTCGATATGCCGTTGGCGCTGGCGCAGGAGTACAACGGATTTAACGATCGCCGCGTGATGGAGGCCTTTATCCGCTACGGCAAGAAGATGATCGACTGCTTTGGCGACCGGGTGAAGTACTGGCTGACCTTCAACGAGCAGAACATTTTCCATATGCCGGAAGCCTTCCGCATTTCCGGTTACCTGAAAGGGGAGCAAACTCTTCGCGAGCTCTATGAGTTACAGCACCATGCGATGGTGGCGCATATGTCGCTGACCGAGTATCTGCACCAGACCAAACCGGGCCAGCTGATGGGCGGCATGCTGGCGCACCAGCTGATTTACCCGGCCACCTGCAAACCGCGCGATATCTTCTGCGCCCAGCAGTACGATGAATTCCTCAACCAGAACCTGCTGCGCGTTTTTGCGGGTCAGGGTTACAGCCCGGCGGTGATGGCGGTGGTGGAGCAGGAAGGCTTTGGCGATATCTACCGCGACGAAGATTTAGCGCTGCTGGCGCGCACCAAAAACGACTTTATGGCCTTCAGCTATTACGCCAGCAAAACGCTGGACAGCGATGCCATCCCGGAAGGCACGCCGGTCAACTATTACCTGCTACACGGTGAGAAAAATAACCCGTACCTGAAAGCCACCGAGTGGAACTGGCAGATCGACCCTATGGGCTTTCGCACCATCATCACCCGCTACGCCAACGACTGGCGGATGCCGGTCTTCCCGATTGAAAACGGTATTGGCGTGATTGAGTCCTGGGACGGCGTCAACCCGATTGAGGACACCTACCGCATCGACTACCACCGGGCGCATATCGACGCAATGAAAGCGGCGATGTTCGAAGATGGCGCAGAGGTCATCGGCTACCTCGGCTGGGGGTTAATCGACATTCTCAGCTCCCAGGGCGACATGCGTAAGTGCTACGGCGTGGTCTACGTCAACCGAGAAAACCACGACCTGAAAGACCTGAAGCGCGTGCCGAAGAAAAGCTACGCCTGGCTGAAACAGGTCATTCATACCAACGGACGCGAGATGTAAGCCGTACGCTGCCGGGCCGTTTTTGTGACTGATTGATGGGAACTATCCGCTATGTCTGAAACAAAAATCACACCGCATATGCAGTCCTTTGTCGATAAATTTGTTGAGTTCTCGGCGCGCCTGGCAAACCAGGTGCACCTGCGCTCCCTGCGCGATGCCTTCGCCACGGTGATGCCGATTTTCATCCTCGCCGGTCTGGCGGTGCTGGTGAACAACGTGGTGTTCCCGTGGATTTTTGACGGCGACACGCTCACGCAGTTTAAGGTCTGGGGGGAGGCGATAATCAACGGCACGCTGAATATCGCCGCGCTGCTGCTGGCCCCGATGATTGCCTGGTCGCTGGCGCGCAATAAAGATTTCGACAATCCGGTCTCGGCAGTGGTTATCGCCGTCAGCAGTTTTATCATCATGATGCCGATGCGCCTGCAGTTGACGCCCGTCGGCAGCGAGACCACGGTGAACGTCACTCAGGTACTGACGTTCGCCAATATCGGCTCTACCGGGATTTTTGCCGGAGTGCTGATCGGGCTACTCTCAACGGAGCTGTTTATTGCCATTTCGCGGCTCAAGGCGCTGCACATTTCGCTGGGGGAAAATGTGCCTCCGGCGGTGAGTAAATCCTTTACCGCGCTGATCCCAACCATTCTGACATTGTCAGTGTTTGCCGTGCTGGCAGCACTGCTGGCAAACGTGCTGCACACGGACCTGATCCATCTCATCACGACCTTTATCCAGCAACCGCTGCGGCTGATCAACACCAGCCTGCCGGGAACGATTTTTATCTACAGCTTCGGTAACTTCCTGTTCACGCTCGGGATTCATCAGTCGGTGGTCAACAGCGTGGTACTGGAACCGTTCCTGCTGATCAACACCAACGAGAACATGCTGGCCTTTGCCAATGGCCAGCCCATCCCGCATATCATCAACAACATCTTCGTGCCGACGTTTGGCATGGTGGGCGGGACGGGCAGCACCATTTCGCTGCTGATCGCCATCTTTATCTTCTCCCGGCAGAAGTCGGCGAAGCAGGTGGCGCGCCTGTCGCTGGCGCCCGGTTTATTCAACATCAACGAGCCGGTGATTTTTGGCCTGCCGATTGTCTTTAACCTGCCGCTGATGATCCCGTTTGTGCTGTTGCCCGCGATTGGCATTTACGTTGCCTGGCTCTGCACCACGCTGGGGTTAATGTCGCGCTGCGTGGTGATGATCCCGTGGACCACGCCGCCGATTCTGAGCGCCTGGCTGGCCACGGCAGGGGACTGGCGGGCGGTGGTGGTGCAGTTGGCAATCATTGTTTTTGGTGTATTCTTCTACCTGCCTTTCCTCAAGATTGCCGAGCGAGTGGCGTTGAAAAATAGCGGGATAGAAAACTAACTGAAAGGAAGGACGATGGCGGCGAAGTACATCACCATAGCGCGGGAAATTAAAAAACGCATTATCAGCCAGCAGTACGCCGCCAACGAACCCCTGCCGGACCAGTTTGCGCTGGCAGCGGAGTTCAGCACCAGCCGGATGACCATCCAGCAGGCGATGCGCCAGCTGATTGTCGAAGGTCTGGTTTATACCCGTCAGGGGCAGGGCACCTTTATCCGCAAAAACTTCCTTCAGCTTTCCCAGTGGGATCTCTCCGGCAGCGACTATTTTGGTGCCACCAAAACCTGGGAACATCTGGGTACGGTCACGAGCCAGGTGGTGCATTTTGAACTGCGCTTCCCGAACGAGAAAGAGCAGGCGTCGCTGATGATTAATGCCGATGCGCCGGTCTATGATTTTATTCGCCTGCGTTTATTAAACGGTGAACCGATGTCGCTGGATTCAACGGTAATGCCGATGACCCTGGTGCCCGGCCTGACGAAAAGCCATCTTGACGGTTCGGTGTTTCAGTATGTTCAGGAGACGCTGGGGCTGAAAATTATGGGGTCATACAGGGTGGTGCGGGCGCTAAAACCCAATGCGCTGGACAGGCAACATCTGGTCTGCGAGGAAACCGATCCGGTGCTGGAGGTGGAGCAGGTCATTTATCTGGAAGATGGCACGCCGCTGGAATATGCCCACTGCCACTATCGGTACGACCACGGCGGGATAGTTATCGTGAATAACGGGTAAAAAAAAGCGGGCATCGAAGCCCGCTTTTTTAATGCTCGTTATTAGTTCAAACGCACCGGCATACCGGAGCGGTTCTGCACGGCCTGGTCAACGATGGTCGTTTCCACGTCAGGCTGAGAGGTCACCGCCTGCACCGCGCTGTTCAGCGTCACAGGGACGACTTCGTTGTTGTTGATCTGGTCTTCGCTGGTAGACAGCGGGTTGTGCACTTCAATGTAACGGCTACCGTCTGGCTCAGTGGTCGCTTTTACCGGTTCGTTAATGAACTGCACGCGCGTACCGACCGGCACGTTTTCGAACAGGAACTTGATGTCGTCGTTACGCAGACGCACGCAGCCGTGGCTTACGCGCAGGCCGATACCGAAGTTGGCGTTGGTGCCATGAATGGCGTACAGACGGCCAATGTACAGCGCGTACAGACCCATCGGGTTATCCGGGCCGGCTGGCACAACGGCTGGCAGCGGTTCGCCGGCAGCGATGTATTCTGCGTGCATTTTGGCGGTAGGGGTCCAGGTTGGGCCCGCTTTCTTACGCTCAACTTTGGTGGTCCAGTTCATTGGGGTGTCTTTACCCAGCTGGCCGATGCCGATTGGCAGCACGATAACGGTGTTGGTGCCTTTCGGGTAGTAATACAGACGCATTTCGGCGCTGTTAATGACGATACCTTCATGAACGGTATCCGGCAGGATCAGCTGCTGAGGAATATTCAGTACGGTACCCGCTTTTGGCAGATACGGGTCAACGCCCGGGTTTGCTTCCAGCATGTTAGACAGGCCCAGCTGGTACTGTGCGGCGAAATACTCCAGCGGCTGAGAGTTACCTTCTGGTACCGTCACCACCTGGTTTTCGCCCACCAGACGGCTTCCGTCTGTCGGCAGGGGATACGTCACCGCAGACGCGGTCTTACAAAAACCTACTACGGCTAACGCCGCCGCAAAAAGCGTTGTTAATTTCATGTTCATGTTGTGCGAGGTATCTAAGCCATTCAGGCGATGAGTTGATAAGTCTGAATCTATGATGGGAGCGCATTATATGTGCATTCCCGCTCGCAGGGAATTCAGATGTGTACGAAATCACATTTTTTTCGATTTTGTTAAAGTTTAGTGGATTGCCGCAACACGGGATCTCAATTCGGAATTGTGGCATAATGCCGTGTTTATCACACTTTTCGCAGGAATCTCCCCGTGTTAGTTACCAGCAACGTCACTATGCAGTTTGGCAGTAAGCCGCTGTTCGAAAACATTTCCGTCAAATTTGGCGGCGGCAACCGTTACGGCCTGATTGGTGCCAACGGTAGCGGAAAATCCACCTTTATGAAGATCCTCGGCGGCGACCTGGAGCCGACGCTTGGCAACGTGTCGCTCGATCCGAACGAGCGCATCGGTAAGCTGCGTCAGGATCAGTTCGCCTTCGAAGAGTTCACCGTGCTGGACACCGTGATCATGGGGCACGCGGAGCTGTGGGAAGTGAAGCAGGAGCGCGATCGCATTTACGCCCTGGCTGAAATGAGCGAAGAGGACGGCTACAAAGTGGCCGAACTGGAAACGCATTACGGCGAGATGGATGGCTATTCAGCTGAAGCGCGTGCGGGCGAGCTGCTGCTGGGCGTGGGCATTCCTGTTGAACAGCATTACGGCCCGATGAGTGAAGTCGCGCCAGGTTGGAAGCTGCGTGTCCTGCTGGCGCAGGCGCTGTTCTCTAACCCGGACATCCTGCTTCTCGACGAACCAACGAACAACCTGGACATCGACACCATCCGCTGGCTGGAGCAGACGCTGAACGACCGCGACAGCACCATGATCATCATTTCACACGACCGTCACTTCCTGAACATGGTCTGTACGCACATGGCGGATCTGGACTACGGCGAGCTGCGCGTGTACCCGGGCAACTACGACGAATACATGACGGCTGCGACCCAGGCGCGTGAACGCCTGCTGGCCGACAACGCCAAGAAGAAAGCGCAGATTGCGGACCTGCAATCCTTCGTCAGCCGCTTCAGCGCGAACGCCTCTAAGTCTCGTCAGGCGACGTCCCGCGCCCGTCAGATCGACAAAATCAAGCTGGAAGAAGTCAAAGCCTCCAGCCGTCAGAACCCGTTCATCCGCTTCGAGCAGGACAAGAAACTGTTCCGTAACGCGCTGGAAGTGGAAGCCCTTACCAAAGGCTTCGATGAAGGTCCGCTGTTTAAAAACTTCAACCTGCTGCTGGAAGTGGGCGAGAAAATTGCCATTCTGGGTGCCAACGGCGTGGGTAAATCCACCATGCTGAAAACCCTGGTTGGTGAACTGCAGCCGGACAACGGCACCGTGAAGTGGTCAGAAAACGCGCAGATTGGTTACTACGCGCAGGACCACGAATACGAGTTCGAAAACGACCTGACCGTCTTTGACTGGATGAGCCAGTGGAAGCAGGAAGGCGACGACGAGCAGGCAGTGCGTAGCATTCTGGGTCGTCTGCTGTTCAGTCAGGACGACATCAAAAAGCCGGCGAAAGTGCTGTCCGGTGGTGAAAAGGGCCGCATGCTGTTCGGCAAGCTGATGATGGAAAAACCCAATATCCTGGTAATGGACGAACCGACTAACCACCTGGATATGGAATCTATCGAATCGCTGAACATGGCGCTGGAGATGTATCAGGGCACGCTGATCTTCGTTTCTCACGACCGTGAATTCGTCAGCTCGCTGGCGACCCGCGTGATCGAAATTACGCCAGAGCGCGTGGTGGACTTCACCGGTAACTACGAAGATTACCTGCGCAGCAAAGGTATCGAGAGTTAAAAAAAGCCGGGTGGCGGCTTCGCCTTACCCGGCCTACGTTCCATTCCCTCTCCCTGTGGGAGAGGGGCAGGGTGAGGGCATCAGGCCGCACTACACCACCCAATCACACCTTTCTTCACCATTCACCAGCAGCTTACGTTTTTCCCCCGTAGGTAACGACACCTTCAGCGCGTTCCATGCCGGACGATAATCACCGCGTGCACTGATGTTCAGGTTGACGGTTGCTCCGTCGCACACCATTTCCCACGCCACCCACAGCGCATTGCCTTTCTGGTAGCCCCAGGACTCGCCGTCATCTTCAAACAGCAGGCCGGACGTGGTGCCGACGCCTTTCACCGGGAACAGCTTCAGCTCGCGGATATCGTCTTTTTCGGCGCTCACGTGACGGATGCGCTCGCTGAGCGGCAGACCGGCACCGGCGCGCACCAGCAGCGGCAGTTTCTCCAGCGGCGCGTCGAGGACGATCGCTTGTCCGCCAGCGAACCATTCGTGAGTGTAGAAATCGTACCAGCCGGTTTCGTTATCCGGCAGCCAGACGTGGCGTTTACGCTGCCCGGCCTCGACGACGCTGGCGACAAGGAGGTCGCGGCCCAGCAGGAAGTCATCGCACTCTTCGAAGGTCCGCGCGTCGTGCTCGTGGTCGAGGAAGGTCGGGCGCAGCATCGGTTCGTCGTCGGCGTGCGCCTGCCAGAGCAGGGTGTAGAGATAGGGCAGCAGACGGTAGCGCAGCTCAATCGCACCGCGAATAGCGGGGGTGACGCCCGGGTACATCCACGGCTCGTTGACCGTGTGGTCATCGTTCCACGAGTGAATGGTAAAGCGCGGATGCATCACGCCGTTTTGCACCCAGCGCACGAACAGTTCGGCGTCTGGCTTGTCGCCGGAGAAACCGCCGACGTCGTGGCCGACGTTGAACAGCCCGGAGAGGCTCATGCCCAGCCCCATGCGGATGTTATAGCGCAGGGTATCCCAGTGAGTGCGGTTATCGCCGCTCCAGGTCTGGACGTAGCGCTGCATCCCGGCGCAGCCGGAGCGGGAAATGAGATACGGACGTTTTTCCGGCGCGAAACGCTGCTGCGCTTCCAGCGAGGCGCGCATCATCAGCAGCGGCATCACCGGGCGAATGTGTTTGATGGCAATCTCTTTGCCGAAGCCAAAACAGCGTGCTTCCCCGTCCCATACTTCATATTCGTTGTTATCGTTCCAGGTCGAGTCTATCCCCATCTCCAGCAGCTGCGTGGTCACGCCGTTCTGCCACCACTGCACCGTCTGCGGGTTGGTGAAATCGAGATGTGATCCTTCGTCATCCCAGAAGCTGGAACGTTCAGGTGCATCAGTTTCTGAGTCGCGAATGAACAGGCCACGTTCCGCCACTTCGTTATAGCGGGGATGATCCTGCAGCAGACACGGCTTGATGTTGGCAGCCAGCTTTAACCCGGCATCGTGGAACGCCTGGCTCATTACCTTCGGCTGCGGCACTTTGTCATGGTTCCAGTTAAAGACGTAGCGCTTGCCGTTAATGGAGGTATAGCCGGAGGAGAGCTGGAACGAGTCGCATGGAATCGCGTGTTCTTCACACAGGCGGATAAAGTTCATCAGCTGGTTTTGCGCGTCCGGCGCGTCGGTATAGTGCATGGTCGAGCCGCTGTAGCCCAGGCTCCATTTCGGTCCGAACAGCGTTTTCCCGGTCAGGCGCACGAAGGCTTTGGTGACGTCCAGTACGCGCTTGCCGGTAAAGATGTAGTAATCGATATCGCCCGCTTCCGCCTGCCAGCGCCGATAGGCGGTGTGGTAGTTGTCGATCTCGTTGCCCAGATCCAGCCAGCAGCTGCTCAGGTTATCGTAGAACAGGCCGTAGCTCACGTCGTCGCGACGGGTAAGGGTGAATGGAATGTGCTTGTACAGCGGGTCGGTGCTGGCGGCGTTGTAGCCCATCGCATCCAGGTTGCGCATCTCGTAGCGTTTACCGTTGCGCTGTAGATCGCCCGCTTTCTCGCCCAGCCCGTAGAAACGTTCGTCCTTGCGACGGCTCAGATAGTGCGCCACGCCGTCACCGTGGGCGTTCAGCAGGTACGCACTGGTCGGACGGTCATTGACCAGCGGCTGCCACTCGCCCGCGTCATTGCGGTAGTGCCACTCCAGCCACAGGGGCTGGTGGACGGTCACACGAAGCTGCTCCGTCGCCACCGTCACGGTATTTTCCTGCCGCGTCAGCGTCCAGGCCGGGCAGGTAAAGCCACTGACATCGTCACGACGGCGACCTTCCCACGGCACGTCTTGCGCCGGGGCGATGCTCCAGGTGCGGTCCAGCGCCAGTTCACCTTTGCGTTTGATCAGCACGCGGAACAGGTTCTCTTCCAGCACATACAGGCACAGGCGGTGCTGGTTATCCACCAGCAGTTCCAGATGGTTTGCCGACTGCGTATCAACGGTCCAGTTTTTCAGGGTTTTCATATGCAATACATCCACTATCAGGCGCGCTTGGCGCGACGTTCAGCAATAAATGCTACCAGGAAGACAGCGCCAATCAGGTCAAAGAAGCCCATGGCAATAAAGAGCGGGTTAAAGCCGATTTTGTCGGCGGTCACACCGATTAACAGCGAGAACAGGAAGCTGGCGATCCACGCCGCCGAGCCGCGCATGCCGTTGACGGTCGCCATCTGGCCCTTATCAAACGACTCCACGACCAGGGCGCTGAGCATGCAGGAGATAATCTGGTGCCCAAAGCCGCCGATGGAGATCAGCACGATGGTGATATACGGGTCGCGGGTAATGGCGACAATGCCCAGAGAAATCATCAGAAACGCGCCGGTGACGGAGCTGGCGACGACCGAGTTAACGCGGGAGCAGCCGAACAGGCGGGTGTACAATCGCGTCAGGTAGCCACTTGCCACGCTGCCGAGGTCAGCGGCGAGGAATGGCAGCCAGGCGAACATCGCAATCTGCTTCAGGTCCATGCCGTGTTCTTTGGCGAGATACAGCGGCACCCAGAAGCTCAACACCGCCCAGGCCGGTTCCGCCATAAAGGCCGGGATGGCGATACCGTAGAAACGTTTGTTTTTCGAGACGGTTTTCAGCGCGGTCAGGAACGGCAGTTTGACCGCAGGCGGTTCGTTATCCTGCTTGATAAATGCCAGCTCATCCTTGCTCAGGTTCGGGTGCTGCTCCGGGTTGTGGTAGAACGCCCACCAGAGGATCACCCACAGCAGCGCCAGCACGCCGGTAAACATAAACGCACCCTGCCAGCCAAACGACGCGTGAGCAAAGTAGATAATTGGCGGGGCCAGCATCGCACCGATGGAGAAGCCCACGCCCGCCCAACCGGCGGCAACAGGACGTTCCGATTTGGGGAACCATTCACCGATGGTTTTGGCGTTCGCCGGGGTTGCGGCGGCCTCAGAGGCCCCCATAAAGAAACGCAGGATAGCCAGGTGCAGCCAGCTTCCGGCCCCCGCGTGGAAGATACACATCAGCGCCCAGATCCCGGCGCAGACCATAAAGCCAATCTTCAGGCCGATGACGTCAATCAGCCAGCCGCACAGGGGCTGGAAAATGGTGTAGGCGATCTGGAATGCGCCGACGATCCAGGAGTATTGCTCGGTGGTGATCCCGAGGCTCTCTTTCAGTTCCGGCGCGAGGATCCCCAATGAGTTTCGGGTGATGTAGTTAACGGTGACGCCCAGTAAAAACAGCACCAGCACGTACCAGCGCAGGTTCTTGATGACGCGACGGGTTTTGCTTGTCGCAACGGTGTTATTGATGTCCTGACTCATTTTACTCTCCACAAGACGGACGCTAAGGGGACGGAGGTTCAGGTGTCACACAGATTGTTATGCCTTTGATTTCTATCCGTTTAGAATGCTTAAGTTGCTATACAACTAGTATGGAAGTTGTGTGACAAGTTCACCTTAAGGGAGAAAATGAGTGGGCAATAGTGGATTTTGTGCAAAGTTTCTCATAACGGGCAAAAACCCTCTGGCATGATGGTCGTTATGCCCGTTATTACCTGACAGATACGCTATGAAAATTTTTTCATTTCGCAAATGGAGCCAGATCACAAAATGGACAAAAGGCTAAAAATCACCGAAATCGCGGCCCGTACGCAACTCTCTATCAGTACCGTTTCCCGCGTGCTGGCGGGCAAAGCGAACACCAGCGAAAAAGCGCGTGCAAAGGTGCTGGCGTGCGCACGGGAGCTGGGGGTGATGGATGGCATGGCGGCGGGGCGTCTGCTGCTTAACAGCCTGGTGGTTTTTGCTCCCCAGCGAGCCTTTGACGAGCGGTCCGACATCTTTTACTACCGCGTGATCCAGAGCATCAGCAAAGGGTTAGCTTCGCACGAGGTTCGGCTACGCTACTGTGCGCTGGAGGAGAACGACAGCGACGCGCAGCTTTTTCTGGCACGCATGAACGAGCCGGATACCCAGGCAGCCATTCTGCTCGGTATTGACGATCCGCATATCCACGATCTGGCGGTGGACGTGGGGAAACCCTGCATGCTGATTAACTGCCGTGACCGCCACATGCGTCTGCCTGCCGTAGCGCCGGACCATCGCGCCATTGGCGAGCGGGCGGCGGAATACCTGTTCGAAATGGGACACCGCGACGTGATGAACGTGCTGTGCCTGCGCCGTTACACCATGGAGCTGCGCCTGGCAGGGATCCGCGACGCGTGGCACGCCCATAACCTGACGTTCAGCGACAAGCGCGATCTGCTGGTGGTGCCGAGCTTTAGCGCACGCGAAACGGAACAGCTGGTTAGCGAGTGGCTTAACCAGCAGAAGGGAAAAGATCTGCCCACCGCGTTTTTGGTCGGCGGCGACTTTATGGCGGCGGGCACCATCAGCGCTTTGCAGAAACAGGGATTGCGGGTACCGCAGGACGTTTCCGTCATGAGCATCGACGGCTTTAATCTGGCGGCGATTCAGGATGTGCCCCTGACGGCAGTGCATGTCCCGCGTGATGAACTGGGAACGGAAGCGGTACATATGCTCCAGCAGCGGCTGATGCGCCCTGACGCCCCGGTGGGAACCTTGCTGCTGAACGGCACGCTGACCGTGCGGGAATCGGTACGGCGGATACGTCAGGGTAAACGACGCACCGCCGTTGAGCGGGAAGGGCTGTACGACAGTTAAACCATACCCAGCGCGCGCTTGCCGTGGATGTTGAGATCGTTCACGGTAAAGCGGTCCTGCCAGCTTTTTTCATAATCTTCACGCGGGAAATCTCCCGGTGACGCACCGGTTTCCAGCGCTTCCTTCACCTTTTTCGCGTAGGCGAGGTTCTTCTCGCACATCGGCGCGGCAGGGATGTACATCACGTTGCCCCAGCCCTGCTGATTTTCCACCGGAGCGACGGAGTGGATCACATCGCAGTGCCACCACACGGAATCCCCTGCGTCCAGCGCCGGTATGCTGGTTAATGCTTCGATGAGCAGCGGGTGCCATTTTTCCGAAATCGGCAGCACGCGGCCCGGCGCGACGCCGCAGAGTTCGTCTTCCGGCACGTCGTCCAGCAGCGGACGCAGCAGAATGTACGCCATCGCTTCCGGGATGGGCACCACGTGCAGCAGTCCCTGGCCGGGGATCATGTCCGACAGCGCCGTCCAGCCCTGGAAAGTACGGAACACCGAACACTTGGTAGTGTTATCCACGGTGTACTCTTCCACTTCGGTGCGGTGCGCGGCGTTCCACGGATCGTACTTATCAATATTGCCGTCAAACACGCGGGCAAACACCTGCTGATAGGCAGGCAGCAGCCAGCGCTCCAGCGCGCCGGAATCGGTGTGCGCGCCCAGCCCTTTAGAGGTGGTGCCCGGTGGGCGGCGGCGAATACGATCCGGATAAATCACGCTGACATCCGGGTCGAACCACTGCTTGCCGTTGCTCTCGAATGTCCATAAACGGTTCAGGAACGACTGCACCTGCGCCATCTCTTCGCTCTGACGCGCCTGCATTTGCGCCTGCGACCAGTAGATCGGGTAAATCTCCGGACGAGAGGCGGTTAAGGTGCCGAAGAAGTTATCGCCCGGCCCTTTATACACCTCGTCAAACTTATTGAGATCGAGATAGTCGAGCATCGACTGATCCCACGCCAGCGCCTGTTCGCGCGGAAAATGACCTTTGATCACCGCGCAGCCCCGACGCTTAACCGCCTCGCGCTGTTCAGCGGTGATTGTGCCGTTTTTCACATCCGCGAACGGGATCGTCGGCCAGACGGGTTGGCCTTTATTCTTGAGGGCGTTGATCTCTGCCACGCGGGTGGCAATGTTGTCGCTGAGCTTGTCGAACACCGCCTGAACATCACCGATCTGGGCGCGTAGCTCGCGCTTCATCTGACGAATTGCCGCTTTGTGGTCCGCTGGCAAAGTTTCACTGGTAAAGGTCATAATTGCCTCGCATCTTTCATTCGAAAGTAAAAATATCTACAAGTGATACTTTAAGTTAAAAATAAGTTAATGCAAGTTTAAAAACTTGACGCAAGCCACAGGTCGGAAAAAGAGTGATAGGCCGGAGCGGGGCTCCGGCGGGAGAGAGATTAGGCGTCGAACGGGGAATGGTTATCGAGCACGGCCTGAATGACGTTCAGCGCGCCCTGGTGGTTGTTGTCGTCGGTGCTGTAGCGGGCGATCTGTTTGATGCTTTCTGCCGCGTTGTTCATCGCAAATGAGTATTTCACCAGCTTCAGCATCTCCGCGTCATTGCCGCTGTCGCCAATGGCCACGCACTGCTGTGGGGAGAGCTCCCAGCGCTTCAGCAGGCGGCTGATGCCGTTGGCTTTATGCAGGCCAGGAATGATCAAGTCCACAAACCCAAAGCCGCTGGTGACCGGTTTCATAATGCCGTCGAGAGAAACATGCAGCGCGTCGATCAGGTTCGGGATATCGCTGTCGGGCAGGTTCAGTGAGAACTTGAACAGCACATCGTCAATCTCGTGATAATCGCTGACGCGCGTTAAGCGATGGTAGTGCTTAGACATCAGCGCCACAAATTCGTCCGGGGCTTTATCGCTGACGTAAGCGCTCTGCAGCCCGCAGGCCACGAAGTTCAGCGCGTTATCTTTCAGCAGTTCGCCAATGACGATCTGCGACTCATGGCGAGTCAGTTCGCCGTGGAAAACGTGTTCCCCGTGATCGAACACCAGCGCGCCGTTTTCCGCCACGAAGGAGATTCGATCTTTTAGCTCAGGGAAGAAGGAGATGAGCTGATAATACTGATTGCCGCTGGCGACAACGAATTCAATGCCGCGGGCGTTAAGCTGCTCAAACTGTGCCTGGAAGCGGTCACGATCGTACTGCTTGGCATCATCAAGGAAAGTTCCGTCCATATCGGTGACGATAACTTTTACGGTCATACTGTGCTCCTGGGTCACTGCGTTTTGAAACATTCTAATAACAAGGTGACGGGGAGCACAAATTTAATTTCGAATGAAAGTCAGAAAGCCGGGTGGCGGCTTCGCCTTACCCGGCCTACGGGGGAGACAATGTAGGCCCGGTAAGCGCAGCGCCACCGGGCGCTTTTTTACAACGTATGCTCGGTACGCGCAATAATATCGTCCTGTGCATCCGGCGACAGGGCGGTGAAGAACGCCGAGTAGCCCGCCACGCGTACCACTAAATCGCGGTACTGGTCAGGGTGTTTCTTCGCTTCCAGCAGCGTTTCGCGCGAGACGATGTTGTACTGAATATGCCAGCCTTTATGCACCTCGAAGAAAGTGCGCAGCAGCACCATCAGCTTCTGGCGATCGCTGTCGTTTTCCAGCGTCGACGGGTTCAGCTTCTGGTTCAGCAGCACGCCGCCCAGAATCGCCTCGGTAGGGAGTTTACCCACGGAGCCGATGACCGCCGTCGGGCCGAGGTGGTCGGTACCGGACGCCGGGCTTGCCCCTTCCGCCAGCGGGGTATACGCCTTACGTCCGTCCGGAGTCGCCATCGTTGCCGCACCAAACGGCACGTTTGCGGAGATGGAGGAGGTGCCCGCGTAGTAGTTACCGCCAATCGGACCACGACCATAGCGCGGGTTGTGGTACTGCTTCAGCTCTTCAATGTAGGTCTGGTAAGCACGCGTCAGCAGCATATCCACGCTGTCGTCGTCGTTACCGTACTTTGGCGCGCCGTTGATCAGACGCTGACGCAGCTGCTCGTGGGTCAGCCCGTCGAAATCATCCGCCAGCGCCGCCGCCAGCTGCTGTTGACCGATGACGCCCTGTTCAAACACCAGCTTCTTCACCGCCGCCAGACTGTTGCCGAGGTTGGCGATACCCACCTGCAGGCCGGAAACCCAGTCATACTTCGCGCCGCCCTGCTTGATGCTTTTCGCGCGTTCGATGCAGTCGTCCACCAGCGCCGAGCAGAGAATATCGTGCACGTTCTCTTCCAGCATGGTGTCCACCACGTACTCAATTTCGATGGATTTGCGGGTGTAGTAGCGAATCTGCGTATCCCACGCCGCCATCACCTCCTCGAAGTTATCGAAGTTACCGGCAGAGAGCGCTTTTTCCTGCGGCAGGAATACCTTACCGCTGGTGGCGTCGCGGCCGCCTTCCAGCGCGGCGAGCATCACGCGGGCAAAGTTGATAAAGCTCATGCCGGTGCAGCGATAGCCCCACTTGCCGCCCACGGCGGTTTCGATACAGCCGATGGCCGCGTAGTCATAGGCGTCATCACGTTCAACGCCGAGCTTGATAAATTCCGGGATAACGATTTCATCGTTGTTGAACGCCGGCATCCCGAAGCCGCAGCGGATCACCTGTACGCAGGCGTCAAGGAAGTCGTTGCTCATGCCTGCGTGGTAACGCACGCTCAGGTTCGGCTGAGTGGAGCGCAGGCGACCGCAGGATTCCAGAATCGCGTAGGAGAGCGGGTTGACCGCGTCCATTGGCTCACCGTTGACCAGCTTCTGGCCGCCGATGGTGACGTTCTGGTACAGCGGGCTACCGGCAGAGGCCTTAGAGTGCGAGCCGGAGCGGATCTTGTTCACTTCCAGCAGCTTCAGCCAGCAGCTGTGCAGCAGCTCAATCGCGTGTTCGCGGTCGAGACTCTGGTTCAGCTCCACGTCGCGGCGGTAGAACGGATAGAGATACTGATCCATACGGGCAAACGACACGGAGTGACCGTTAGACTCAATCTGCAGGATCAGCTGAATGAAATAGCACAGCTGCAGCGCCTGCCAGAAGGTTTTTGGCGGCTCGTGGGCAATCACGTCGCAGTTTTCCGCCATTGCCAGCAGCTCGTCGCGGCGGCTTTCGCGGGTTTCCGTGGCCGCCATTTCGCGTGCCAGAGCGGCAAAACGTTTGATGTGCAGGCTCACCGCGTCCAGCACGATATCGATCGCTTTCAGGAACTGGTCGCCGTGCAGATCGTCCAGCACCGTCAGGTTGATACGCGAGCGGCGCTCGGCGACTTTAGCGCGCAGGCCGTCGAGACCTTTCTCCAGCACCAGCGGGAAGTTCACCGCCAGGTGCGCGTCGCCGGAGGTCATGTTGCCTTCGGCTTTGATAATACCGGTTTCCAGCAGGCCTTTTTGCTCGTCGGTGAACATGCCGTAGCAGCGATCCTGCACCGTCTGGCCGCGCCACCACGGGCAGATCGCATGCAGGACGCGCTTGTTCTCTTCGCTCACCGCAAAGCCCGCGCCCGGACGGTCCGCCAGATCGTCGATCTCTTTTTCAATCCAGGAGACGGTGTATTCCGGGAAGATAGGTGCGGCGCGAACTTCGCTTGCCTGGTTACCGATAATCAGCTCGTCGTGTTTTATCCAGATGGTACGCTCAGCCAGATGATGCGCCAGCGCCAGGGCGCGACGCACCGGGATCGGCTTGTCCATGTGCTGCTGGTACATTTCGGTGTAATGCTGCGCGCGCTCGGTACAGACCGGCGGCTTAACGATATGGACCAGCGCGGTTTTGTGCGCCTTGATGCGCTCGCTGAGGGTGTTGAGATTTAACGTCGTCATAGGTTTATCCTCGTAAGGTCGCGGTTAACCCTTTCTGGCAGGCGTACTGCTGCGCGAAGTCCAGCAGGGCAGGGTTATCCAGCGGTTTGTCAGGGGCAGAGTAGGGTTGGCCAAGCAGGGTGTATTTGTTCATGCCCAGCGTGTGATACGGCAGAAAATGAATATCATCGACGCCAAGTTCATCGGCGGCGAAGTTGGTAATGGCGGTCACGGACGCTTCATCGGCATTGAAGCCCTGAATCAGCGGTACGCGAATGGTGATTTTTTTCCCGGCAGCGGCAAGGCGCTTCAGGTTATCGAGGATCCGTTTGGCCGAGCCGTCCGTCCACTGTTTGAACACCTCAGGATCGACGTGTTTCAGGTCGGCGAGGAACAGATCGACGTACGGTAATGAAGGCTCGATATAGTGCCACGGCACGTGAAGACAGGTTTCAACGGCGGTGTGGATCCCCTGTTCGTGGCTGGCTTTAAACAGCGCGTGCGCCAGCTCCGGGTTCATAAATGGCTCGCCGCCGGAAAGCGTAATACCGCCGCCGCTGCGGTCGTAAAAGGGCTTATCGCGCAGCACGGTCGCCATGATCTCGCCCACCTGCTGTTCTTCACCGCATACGGTCAGCGCCTGCGTCGGGCAGCAGTCGGTGAGGGCGTTGAGCGTCTCTTCACGCAATTTTTCACGGTGGATGACGAGACCATTCAGCGCGCGTTCGATACAGCCCGGCGCCGCCTGCTGACACAGGTCGCAGCCGTCAAGGCACAGGCGCGCATCAAACAGCACGTCCCGGCTACGGGAACGGCTTTCCGGGTTCTGGCACCAGCGACAGCCCAGCGAGCACCCTTTCAGGAACACCACGGTACGAATACCGGGGCCATCGTGGGTGGAGTAACGCTGAATATTGAAGATCATGTTTTTATCCTCAGGTTGCATATGAAGATTAAATGACTTTCGAATGAAAGTTATCTTGATGCAGGTCAACTCCTGAGCAGGTTTTCCTGTGATAGGTTAAGTGCAGGCTAATTTTGAGGGTGACATCATGGAACTTTATCTCGACACATCAGACGTTGCGGCAGTCAAAAAGCTGGCGCGTATCTTCCCGCTGGCGGGCGTGACCACCAACCCAAGCATTGTGGCGGCAGGTAAAACGCCGCTGGATGAGCTTCTGCCCGCGCTGCACGACGCGATGGGCGGTAAAGGCCGTCTGTTCGCGCAGGTGATGGCGACGACCGCTGAAGGTATGGTGGAAGACGCGCTTAAGCTGCGCGCGATGATTAACGACCTGGTGGTGAAAGTGCCGGTAACTGCCGAAGGGCTGGCAGCCATCAAGATGCTGAAAGCGGAAGGCATTCCGACGCTGGGTACGGCGGTGTACGGCGCGGCCCAGGGCATGCTCTCCGCGCTGGCAGGAGCAGAGTATATCGCGCCATACGTGAACCGCGTGGACGCGCAGGGCGGGGACGGTATCCAGACCGTGGTTGAGCTGCAACAGCTGCTGACGCTGCACGCCCCGCAATCAAAAGTGCTGGCCGCGAGCTTTAAAACCCCACGTCAGGCGCTGGACTGCCTGCTGGCAGGATGCGAGTCCATCACGCTGCCGCTGGACGTGGCGCAGCAGTTTATTACCTCTCCTGCGGTAGACGCAGCGATTGTGAAGTTTGAGCAGGACTGGCAGGGGGCGTTTGGTCGGACGTCGATCTGACGGGTGCGGCCTGATGCCCTCACCCCAACCCTCTCCCACAGGGAGAGGGAGCAAACACTAAAACGGCAACCTGAAGGTTGCCGTTTGCTTTAACCTCCACAAACCTCACATCCCGGATTACGCATCAGCTTCATCTCGCGGAACTGGCAGGTCATCGCGTCATACATCACGATTTTTCCTGCGGCAGGCGTACCGTAATGCGCCAGCACTTTAATCGCTTCCATCGCCTGCAGCGACCCAATCACGCCGACGAGCGGCGCCATCACGCCCGCCTCAACGCAGGTTAGCGCATTCTCACCAAACAGACGGCTCAGGCAACGGTAGCAGGGGGCCCCCTCCGCATAGGTGAAGACGCTGATCTGCCCCTCCATGCGGATCGCCGCGCCGGAGACCAGCGGGGTTTTGTGGGCAAAACAGCCTGCATTAAGCTGGTTACGAACGGCGACGTTATCGGTGCAGTCGAGCACCAGATCGTGCTGCGCAATCTGCGCAAATAACGCCTCGTCATCCAGCATCGCGTCAAGCAGGGTGAACTGAACGTTGGGGTTGATGCGCGCCAGGGCAGCCCGGGCGGATTCCACTTTTGGCTCGCCAATGGTCGCGTCGCTGTGCAGCGTCTGGCGCTGCAGGTTAGACACCGATACGGTATCAAAATCCAGCAGCGTCATCCTGCCCACGCCCGCCGCGGCCAGGTATTGCGCGGCGGCGCAGCCGAGCCCGCCGAGGCCAACAACCAGCACGCTGGCCGCCTTGAGTGCTTCCTGTCCCTCGAAATCAAATCCGCGCAGGACAATCTGGCGGTTGTAGCGCATCATCTCCTGGTCGCTCAGTTCCACCGTCATGTCAGCCTCCGAACAGGTGGTTGAAGCGCTCTACCTCAACCCATTCACCCGCTTCCACGTTGCCGCGCTCGCGCTCCAGCACGATAAAGCAGTTGCCCAGGCTGAAGGAGCTGAAAATGTGCGAACCCTGGTGCCCGGTCGTGCTGACTTCCAGCTCACCGTGCGCGTTATGCGCCAGAATGCCGCGCTGGAAATCAAGCCGACCCGGCGATTTTTTCAGGCGCGTCGCGGCGCGCACGCGCAGGCGTTCCGGCAGCGGGCTGGCGGTGTTGCCGGAAAGCTTCGCCAGCAGCGGGATCACCAGCTGGTAAAAGGTGAGTGCCGCTGAGACCGGGTTACCCGGCAGACCGCAGAACCAGCTGTGCGGAAGCTTGCCAAACGCGAACGGTTTGCCCGGTTTGATTGCCAGCTTCCAGAAGGCGATTTCGCCCAGCTCTTCAAGAAGGGTTTTGGTGTAATCCGCTTCCCCCACGGAGACGCCGCCGGAGCTGATGACCACATCGGCGGATTTATCCGCCTCAATAAATGCCGCGCGCAGTTTTTCCGGATCGTCAGGAATGATGCCGAGATTAATCACTTCGCAGCCCAGCTGCTCCAGCATCAGGTGGACTGCCAGCCGGTTGGTGTCGTAAATCTGACCGTCCTGCAGCGGCTGGCCCGGAAGCTGCAGCTCGTCACCGGTGGAGAACACCGCGACGCGCACTTTCCGGATAACGTCAATGTCCGCGATGCCGAGCGAGGCCAGCACCGGCAGCTCCGCCACCGTCAGTTTCTGCCCGGCGGCAAAGACCGTTGCGCCAAGGGTAATGTCCTCGCCGGTACGGCGGATGTTCTGGCCCGCTTTGACGCTGGCGGTAAAACGCACGCCGTCGTCCGTCTGTTCGGTTTCTTCCTGCATCACCACGGCATCGCAGCCTGGCGGAACCGGCGCGCCGGTCATGATCCGCACGCAGGTGCCCACAGGCCATTCACCGCTAAACGGCTGACCGGCAAAGGCTTTACCCACCACCGGCAGGGCGTTGCCCGTCTGGAGGTCCGCCAGGCGTACCGCGTAACCGTCCATCGCGGAATTATCGAACCCCGGCACGTTAAGCGGAGAGACGATATCGCGCGCGGCGATTCGGCCAAAACAGCGCACGAGGGGCAGCGTTTCGACGTCTTGCAGCGGCGAAAGTCGGTCAAGCATCTGCGTGAGTGCCGTCTCAAGCGGCATCAGTCCGGCGGTAAAATCCATGGTGGGCTCCTGAGGAGTAACAACGAAAGCGTCCATTATGGCAGAAAAGTGCGGCTAACTGTATGACCCGATGGGTGTACGCTTTACATCACAGTTGCGTCTTTCTATATTCAAAAATCATCTGAAGTTTCATCGACGATAATGATATTTATAGAAAAAGCCGCGAATCAGGCTAACGGGTGATGTGAATGGTTAATGCGGTAATCGCAATTCATGGTGGCGCAGGGGCAATCACCCGTGCACAGCTCAGTCCTGAGCAGGAAAAGCGTTATATTGACGCGCTGTACGCCATTGTTGAAACAGGTCAGAAAATGCTGGAAGCGGGCGAGAGCGCGCTGGATGTGGTCACCGAGGCGGTGCGTCTGCTGGAGGAGTGTCCGCTCTTTAATGCTGGCATCGGTTCAGTCTTTACCCGGGATGAAACCCACGAGCTTGATGCTTGCGTGATGGACGGCGTCACCCTGAAGGCAGGGGCCGTGGCGGGCGTGAGTCATCTGCGTAATCCGGTGCTGGCGGCGCGTCTGGTGATGGAAGAGAGTCCGCACGTTCTGCTGACGGGCGCCGGGGCGGAGAAATTTGCCCGTGAGCACGGAATGGAACCGGTATCGCCCGATCTTTTTTCCACGGAGGAGCGCTATCAGCAACTGCTGGAAGCCCGTTCAGCGGGTATGACGCAGCTTGATCATGCTGCGCCGCTGGATGAAACCACCAAAATGGGCACGGTCGGCGCGGTGGCGCTGGATAAGGCCGGCAACCTCGCGGCGGCGACCTCAACGGGCGGCATGACCAACAAGCTGCCCGGCCGCGTCGGCGACAGCCCGCTGCCGGGCGCCGGCTGCTATGCCAATAACGCCACGGCGGCGGTGTCGTGTACCGGCACCGGGGAAGTGTTTATTCGCGCCCTCGCGGCCTACGACATCACCGCGCTGATGGATTACGGCGGTTTAAGCCTGAGCGAGGCCTGCGAGCGCGTGGTGATGGAAAAATTGCCTGCTCTGGGCGGCGTTGGCGGCCTAATTGCCGTGGACCGTGAGGGCAACGTGGCCCTGCCGTTTAACAGCGAAGGGATGTATCGCGCCTGGGGTTACGCCGGTGATGAACCGAGCACGGGCATCTATCGTGAATAAGGGGGCCGCGCGTGCCGCACAGTGAAGAGCTGGACAACGGCGAAGTACTGGCTGTCCATCAGCTGAATATTGCGTTTCAGGAAGAGCGGCAGTTCATCCCCGCAGTAGAAAATTTATCGTTCTCGCTCAGACGCGGCGAGACGCTGGCAATTGTTGGCGAATCCGGTTCCGGTAAATCGGTCACCGCGCTGGCGCTGATGCGTCTGCTGGAACAGACGGGCGGGCAAATCAGCAGCGAGAAGATGCTCCTGCGCCGCCGTAATCGTCAGGTCATTGATTTAAACGAGCTGAGCGGCGCGCAGATGCAGGGCGTGCGCGGGGCAGATATTGCGATGATCTTTCAGGAGCCGATGACTTCGCTTAACCCGGTTTTCCCGGTAGGGGAACAGATTGCCGAGTCCATCCGGCTGCATCAGGGGCTAAGCGGCGATGAGGCGCTCAACGAAGCCAGAAGGATGCTGGAGCTGGTGCGCATTCCCGAGGCGCAGGCCATTCTGGGACGTTACCCGCATCAGCTTTCCGGCGGTATGCGCCAGCGGGTGATGATTGCCATGGCGCTCTCCTGCCGTCCGGCGGTACTGATTGCGGATGAACCGACAACGGCGCTGGACGTGACGATTCAGGCGCAGATCCTGCAGCTTATCAAAGTGCTGCAGCAAGAGATGGAGATGGGGGTAATATTTATCACCCACGATATGGGCGTGGTGGCTGACATCGCCGACCGGGTGCTGGTGATGCACAAGGGCAACGCGGTGGAAACCGGCACGGTCGAACAGATTTTTCATGCCCCTGTGCATCCTTATACTAAAGCGCTGCTGGCGGCGGTGCCGCGTCTTGGCGCGATGAACGGCAGCGACCTGCCGCGTCGTTTTCCGCTGATTTCCCTTGAAGCGACAGGGCAGCAGGAGGATGAACGCGAGCAGGATACCGTGGTGCCGGGCAAACCCATTCTTGAAGTGCGCGACCTGGTGACCCGTTTTCCGCTGCGCAGCGGGATTTTCAATCGCCTGAAGCGCGAAGTCCACGCGGTCGAAAACGTCAGTTTCGATTTATGGCCGGGCGAAACGCTGGCGCTGGTGGGGGAGTCCGGCTGCGGGAAATCCACCACCGGACGCGCACTGCTTCGGCTGGTGGAGACGCAGGAAGGGACAATCACCTTTAACGGCGAACGAATCGATACCCTGCCAGACAACAAATTACAGGCGGTACGCCGGGATATTCAGTTTATTTTCCAGGATCCGTATGCCTCCCTCGATCCGCGCCATACGGTAGGGTACTCAATTATGGAGCCGCTGCGGGTGCATAACCTGCTCGACGGCGAGGCGGCGCAGCGTCGCGTGGCCTGGCTGCTGGAGCGCGTCGGCCTCAAGCCGGAACATGCCTGGCGTTATCCGCACGAGTTTTCCGGCGGGCAGCGGCAGCGTATCTGCATTGCCCGTGCGCTGGCGCTGAACCCGAAAGTGGTGATTGCGGATGAATCCGTTTCGGCGCTGGATGTCTCAATCCGGGCGCAAATCATCAACTTATTGCTCGATTTACAGCGGGATATGGGCATCGCTTTCCTGTTTATCTCGCACGATATGGCGGTGGTCGAGCGCATCAGCCATCGCGTGGCGGTGATGTTCATGGGGCAAATCGTGGAGATAGGTCCGCGAAGGGCAGTGTTTGAGAACCCGCAACATCCTTACACTCGCAAGCTTATCGCGGCGGTACCGGTTGCTGACCCCGCGCATCGTCACGGCCAGCGCGTGCTGCTGCAGGATGAAATGCCGAGCAATATTCGCAAACGCGGCGAGGCCGTGGAGCGCGTCACGCTGCGTGAGGTTGGTCCGGGCCACTTCGTGGCTCCGCCGCGCCAGGACAATGCCTTCTCACGGTTATAACTTACAACAGGCAGGAGAACACAATGGTTACATTTGTAGCGCGTAAATGGTTGTTAGCCGCGAGCGTGACGGCAGCCCTGGCCGCTGCCCCCGCGTTCGCCGCCAAGGACGTGGTGGTTGCCGTCGGCTCCAACTTCACCACGCTGGATCCGTATGACGCCAACGATACGCTTTCCCAGGCGGTGGCGAAATCGTTCTATCAGGGGCTGTTCGGCCTGGATAACGAGATGAAGCTCAAAAATGTTCTGGCGCAGGGGTATACCGTCTCCGACGACGGTCTGGTCTATACCATCAAGCTTCGTTCCGGCGTGAAGTTCCAGGACGGTACCGATTTCAATGCGGAGGCGGTAAAGGTCAACCTTGACCGTGCCAGCAACCCGGAAAACAGCCTGAAGCGCTATAACCTTTATAAAAACATCGCCAGCACCGAGGCGGTGGATCCGACGACGGTCAAAATCACGCTGAAAGCGCCATTCTCGGCGTTTATCAATATACTGGCGCACCCGGCAACGGCGATGATCTCGCCTGCCGCGTTGAAAAAGTACGGCAAGGAGATTGGCTTCCACCCGGTCGGTACCGGCCCGTACGAGCTGCTCACCTGGAACCAGACCGATTTTGTGAAGGTGAAGAAATTCCCAGGGTACTGGCAGAAAGGGCTGCCGAAGCTGGACACCATCACCTGGCGTCCGGTGGTGGATAACAATACCCGCGCAGCGATGCTGCAAACGGGTGAGGCGCAGTTTGCTTTCCCCATCCCGTATGAGCAGGCCGCTATTCTGCAGAAAAACAGCAAGCTGGAGCTGGTGGCCAGTCCGTCAATCATGCAGCGCTATATCAGCATGAACGTCACGCAGAAGCCGTTTGATAACCCAAAGGTACGTGAAGCGATCAACTATGCGATTAACCGTCAGGCGCTGGTGAAGGTCGCTTTTGCGGGCTATGCCACCCCGGCGACCGGCGTGCTGCCTCCGGCTATTGCCTATGCGCAAAGCTATCAGCCGTGGCCGTACGATCCGGCTAAAGCGCGCGAGCTGCTCAAAGAGGCGGGCTTCCCGAACGGTTTCAGCACCACGCTGTGGTCGTCGCATAATCACAGTACCGCCCAGAAGGTGCTGCAGTTCACCCAGCAGCAGCTGGCGCAGGTGGGCATCAAGGTGCAGGTCACCGCGATGGATGCCGGTCAGCGGGCCGCGGAGGTCGAGGGGAAAGGGCAGAAAGAGAGCGGCGTGCGGATGTTCTATACCGGTTGGTCGGCGTCGACCGGTGAAGCCGACTGGGCGCTTGCACCGCTGTTTGCTTCGCAAAACTGGCCGCCAACCCTGTTTAACACCGCGTTTTACAGCAATCCGCAGGTGGACAACGATCTGGCCGATGCCCTGAAAACCACTAAACCGGAAGAGAAAGCGCGCCTCTACAAAGACGCCCAGGACCTTATCTGGAAAGAGTCGCCGTGGGTACCGCTGGTGGTGGAGAAACTGGTTTCAGCCCATAACAAAGCGCTGACCGGGTTCTACATCATGCCGGATACGGGCTTTAGCTTTGACGATGCGGATTTAAAATAACACTCATGCTGAATTATGTTTGTAAACGCTTGCTTGGGCTTATCCCGACGCTGCTGATTGTGGCGATACTGGTATTTTTGTTTGTGCATATGCTGCCGGGCGATCCGGCGCGTCTGGTTGCCGGGCCGGAAGCAGATGCCGCCGTCATTGAGATGGTGCGCAAGCAGCTGGGCCTGGATCAGCCACTGTATATGCAGTTTCTTCATTACATTTGCAACGTTCTGCAGGGCGATTTTGGCATCTCGATGGTGTCGCGTCGTCCGGTAGCGGAGGAAATCGCCAGCCGCTTTATGCCCACGTTCTGGCTAACGATTGCCAGTATGAGCTGGGCAGTGGTGTTTGGGCTGGGCGCCGGGATTGTTGCGGCGGTCTGGCGCAACCGCTGGCCGGATAAGCTCGGTATGGCGCTGGCGGTCACCGGTATCTCTTTTCCGGCGTTCGCGCTGGGGATGCTGCTGATGCAAATCTTCTCCGTTGAGCTGGGCTGGCTGCCGACCGTTGGGGCCGATACCTGGAAGCATTACATTCTGCCCTCTATGACGCTGGGGGCTGCCGTCTCGGCGGTAATGGCCCGCTTTACCCGCGCCTCCTTCGTTGACGTGCTGAGTGAAGATTATATTCGCACCGCGCGGGCGAAAGGGGTCAGCGAGAAGTGGGTCATTCTTAAGCACGGGTTTCGTAATGCGATGATCCCGGTGGTGACGATGATGGGGCTGCAGTTTGGCTTTCTGCTGGGCGGCTCTATCGTCGTGGAAAAGGTCTTCAACTGGCCGGGGCTGGGGCGTCTGCTGGTCGATTCGGTCGAGATGCGCGACTACCCGGTAATTCAGGCGGAAGTCCTGCTTTTCTCCCTGGAGTTTATTCTTATCAACTTAGTGGTGGATGTGCTCTACGCCGCCATTAACCCGGCCATCAGGTATAAGTAAAATGCGATTGTTGAACTGGCGACGTCAGGCCGTTTTAAACGCTATGCCGGGGCTGAAACCGGAGCATATCCGCACGCCGTGGTCGGAATTCTGGCGGCGTTTTCGCCGTCAGCCGGTCGCCATGACGGCGGGGCTATTTGTGCTGCTGCTGATTGCGGTAGCGATCGTTGCACCCTGGGTGGCGCCGTTTGATGCGGAAAACTATTTTGACTACGACCGCCTGAATGATGGGCCGTCCATGCTCCACTGGTTCGGTGTGGATTCCCTTGGGCGCGATATCTTCAGCCGCGTGCTGGCGGGGGCGCAAATCTCGCTTGCCGCCGGGGTGTTTGCGGTACTGATCGGCGCGGCAATCGGTACCGTGCTGGGTCTCGTCGCCGGATATTACGAAGGCTGGTGGGATCGCATCATCATGCGAATCTGCGACGTGCTGTTTGCCTTCCCCGGCATTCTGCTGGCCATTGCCGTGGTGGCCATTATGGGCAGCGGCATGGCGAACGTGATTATTGCCGTCGCGGTATTTTCGATTCCCGCCTTTGCCCGCCTTGTGCGCGGCAACACGCTGGTGCTGAAACAGCAGACGTTTATCGAGTCCGCCCGCAGCATGGGGGCCAGCGATGCCACCATTCTGTTCAGTCATATTCTGCCGGGAACGGTGTCGTCTATTGTGGTCTATTTCACCATGCGCATCGGCGTGTCGATTATTTCTGCGGCCAGCCTGTCGTTTCTGGGGTTAGGCGCACAGCCACCGACGCCGGAGTGGGGCGCGATGCTGAACGAGGCGAGGGCAGATATGGTGATTGCGCCGCACGTGGCGATCTTCCCGAGTCTGGCGATTTTCCTGACCGTGCTGGCATTTAACCTGCTGGGGGACGGGCTGCGCGACGCGCTGGATCCGAGGATTAAGGGGTAGGGCAGTGGAATGTGCCGGGTGGCGACTACGCCTTACCCGGCCTGGAAATGAGGTGCAGTACGATTAAACCCGGCTACCCCACAGGTCATATTCGTCCGCGTTTTCAACCTTCACGCGAATAATATCACCCGGCTTAACGCGAGTTTCGCCGTTCAGGTACACCGCGCCGTCGATTTCAGGGGCATCCGCCATGCTGCGGCCAATTGCGCCTTCTTCGTCCACTTCGTCAATGATAACCATGATCTCTCGGCCCACTTTCTCCTGCAGACGTTCAGCAGAGATCTGCTGTTGCAGCTGCATAAAGCGGTTCCAGCGCTCTTCTTTCACCTCTTCCGGCACCTGATCCGCCAGTTCGTTGGCGGTTGCGCCTTCAACCGGGCTGTACTTGAAGCAGCCTACGCGGTCCAGACGCGCTTCTTTCAGGAAATCGAGCAGCATCTGGAAATCTTCTTCGGTTTCACCCGGGAAGCCGACGATGAAGGTTGAGCGCAGGGTCAGATCCGGGCAGATTTCGCGCCACTGTTTAATGCGTGCCAGCTGACGGTCAACGGAGCCAGGACGTTTCATCAGCTTCAGGATACGCGGACTGGCGTGCTGCAGCGGGATGTCCAGATACGGCAGGATTTTGCCTTCCGCCATCAACGGAATGACGTCGTCAACGTGCGGATATGGGTAGACGTAATGCAGACGCGTCCAGATCCCCAGCTTCGCGAGCTGCTCGCACAGGCCCACCATGCTGGTTTTCACCGGCTCGCCGTTGTGGAAACCGGAACGGTGCTTCACGTCTACGCCGTAAGCAGAGGTATCCTGGGAAATCACCAGCAGTTCTTTCACGCCAGCATCGGCCAGACGTTTAGCTTCCGCCAGCACGTCGCCAATCGGACGACTCACCAGGTCGCCACGCATGGACGGGATGATGCAGAAGGTGCAGCGATGGTTGCAGCCTTCGGAAATTTTCAGGTAAGCGTAGTGACGCGGCGTCAGCTTCACGCCCTGTTCCGGCACCAGGCTCAGGAACGGATTGTGCTTTGGTTTTGGCACGTAGTGATGAACATGTTCCAGCACCTGCTCGTAACTGTGCGGGCCAGTGATCTCCAGCACCTTCGGATGCACTTCGCGGATCTGGTCCTCTTTCGCGCCCAGACAGCCGGTCACAATGACTTTGCCGTTTTCCGTCAGGGCTTCACCGATGGCTTCCAGGGACTCCTGAACCGCGCTGTCAATAAACCCGCAGGTGTTCACAATCACCATATCGGCGTTGTCGTAGCTTGGCACCACGTCATAGCCTTCGGTACGAAGTTCGGTAAGGATGCGTTCGGAATCCACCAGGTTTTTCGGGCAGCCGAGGGAGACGAAGCCGATTTTCGGCGGGTGCGTAACATTGCTCATAGGTTAAAAATTCATCAATTATGGAGTTATCAGGGCGGGATTTTACAGCGTATCGCGTGGGATTTATACACTCTTTGCAAGCGGGATGTGTCGGGCAGAGGTTGTAACATTGTAAATAATGTTAATCAGTTAAGAATAATTGATCTCAGGCATTAAACTGTACAAAAAATGAACTTATTCTGACTGTGCAACATGGCTGACAGAGGAGGAAATAGCATGTCCGTTGACAGACTGAAACGCGATCTGCTTAACAAGCTGATCAACGCCCGAATCGACCTGGCCGCTTATCTGCAGCTCAGGAAGGCCAAAGGCTATATGTCAGTCAGCGAAAGCGAACATCTGCGTGATAATCTGTTTGAACTTTGCAATTTCATGCGTGAAAAAGCACCGATCCTGAGGGCGGAATACGATGAATGCGAGTTAATGGCGCTGCGTCGTGCCGCTGAGGTGCTCTCCATTGCTGGGGTATGTTTGATGAACGGACGCCACGACTGCCCGAATTTTATCGCTGTGAACGCGGAGAAGCTTGAAAACTGCCTGACAACGCTTTCTCTATGCATCATGTGTCTGTCCGAGCACGAGAAGCTTGAGCAACACTGAACCCGGGGGAGGCAACTCCCCCTTCTGATTAAGCTTTTGTAAAAGTGGTAACGCGCCCGGAGGTACTGGCTAATCTTTATGCCATATGCCGAAAAAGGAGCGCGTCATGCCACGGTCCTCGTTGATTTTCCTTCCTGCGTTGTGCTTTTCCTTTTCACTTCTTGCGGCGCCAGAGGCGGTGAAGGTCGAGGTGCTGCAAAACCGACTCGATCACCCCTGGTCGATGGCGTTCCTGCCGGACAATAAAGGGCTTCTGGTCACCCTCAAGGGCGGGCAGCTCAAACACTGGCAGGCCGGAAAAGGGCTTTCCGATCCCATTGTCGGCGTTCCGAAGGTCTGGGCGAACGGTCAGGGAGGACTGCTGGACGTGGTGCTGGCGCCGGATTTTGCAACGTCGCGCCGCGTCTGGCTGAGTTACGCCGAAGCAGGGCATGACGGCAAAGCCGGAACGACGGTGGGTTATGGCCGCTTAAGCGACGATCTTTCCCGCATCGAGGCATTCCAGGTCGTGTTCCGCCAGATGCCGAAACTCTCGACCGGTAACCATTTTGGCGGACGGCTGGTGTTTGACGGCAAAGGCTACCTCTTTATCGGACTCGGCGAGAACAACCAGCGCCCGACGGCGCAGGACCTGGACAAGCTGCAGGGGAAAGTGGTGCGCCTGACCGAGGACGGTAAAGTGCCTGCGGATAACCCCTTTGTGAACACCGCCGGCGCACGGCCGGAAATCTGGTCTTATGGCATTCGCAACCCGCAGGGAATGGCGATGAATCCGTGGAGCGACACGCTCTGGCTGAACGAACATGGCCCGCGCGGCGGGGATGAAATCAATATCCCGGAGAAAGGCAAAAATTACGGCTGGCCGCTGGCGACACACGGCATTAATTACAGTGGCCTGAAAATCCCCGAAGCCAAAGGTGAACACGTCGAGGGAACCGAGAAGCCGCTGTTTGTCTGGAAAGTCTCGCCCGCGGTCAGCGGCATGGCGTTCTACAACAGCGACGTTTTTCCGCAGTGGAAAAACAAACTGTTTATTGGGGCGCTAAAGGAGAAAGACGTTATCGTCCTGAGCGTGGAGGGCAACAAGGTCACGGAGGACGGGCGCATCCTGGGCGATCGGGATCAACGTATTCGCGATGTGCGGGTGGGGCCGGACGGGTATCTGTATGTGCTCACCGATGAAACGGACGGGCAACTGCTAAAAGTCAGCCCGTCCGGTGCGTAATCAGGTGACCGGGGTCATCACGACGTTACGGTACGCCGGACGCTCGCTCAGTTGCTTGAGCCAGCGTTCAAGGTGAGGGCGCGGCGTCCAGTTCAGCCCCATATTGGTCAGGTTCCAGACAAACGGCGCCACGGCAATATCCCCCACGCCGAACGTCTCGCCGGAGAACCAGGCGTGCTTCGCCAGTTCGTCATCCATCATGGCAAACAGGTTTTCACAGGCATCCTGAGCGGCATGAATAGCAGGATAGTCGCGCTCGGCCTCGGGGGTTCTCACTAGCCCCATCAGGATCACCCGGTGAACAGGAGAGAACGTCTGGTTTGCCCAGTCCATCCACTTTTCACCCTGGGCGCGCTGCGCCGGGTTTTCAACCCACAGACGGCCAAGGCCGTACTGGGCGGCGAGGTAGCGCACAATAGTGTTAGATTCCCAAAGCGTCGCGTCTGTTTCGTCATCGCGCAGCAGCGGCACCAGGCCGTTCGGGTTCATCGCCAGATAGTCGGCCTCTCTGTTTACCCCGAATGCCATGCCAGCCATGATTTGATTAAACGGTAAATCCAGCTCTTCCAGCGTCCAGAGCACTTTCTTCACGTTGGTCGAATTGTTCCTGCCCCACAGCGTAATCATATTTACTCCTGATGAGTTGTTAATCCGGGTCACCTTTTTCGCCATGGTGAGATAAACCTAACAATTACGCAACAGAAGACAAAAAAATCGCCTGAATCAAAGCGTAAATGAATGTTATTGCATAAACTTTAATAACTTTACCCTCGCTGGGTTTCTTTCACCGTTTTAGTGCGCTATTACTCATCGCTTCTTGCGACACGGTGATGTGACGTAATTTTTGAATGGACACTCGGGTGGCATTTATGACGCGAAAAATGACTTCTCTGCGCAGCCTGGCGGCAGGCTCTGCGCTCCTTTTCCTGTTTGCACCAACTCTCTACGCAGCAGAACAGGCTGCGCCCGAAGCGCCACCGGTGGATGCGCGCGCCTGGATCCTGATGGACTATGCCAGCGGGAAAGTGCTGGCGGAAGGCAATGCCGATGAGAAACTCGATCCGGCCAGCCTGACCAAGATCATGACCAGCTATGTGGTCGGCCAGGCCTTGAAAGCCGGTAAGATCAAGCTGGACGATATGGTCACCATCGGAAAGGACGCCTGGGCGACCGGTAACCCCGCACTGCGTGGGTCATCGGTGATGTTCCTGAAGCCAGGGGATCAGGTGTCCGTTTCCGATCTGAATAAAGGGGTAATTATTCAGTCGGGAAATGATGCGTGTATCGCGCTGGCCGATTATGTGGCCGGCAGTCAGGATTCTTTCATTGGTTTGATGAATGGCTATGCGCAGAAACTCGGCTTAACCAACACGACATTCAAAACGGTTCACGGCCTGGATGCGCCGGGACAGTTCAGTACCGCGCGCGACATGGCGCTGTTGGGGAAAGCGCTGATCCACGACGTACCGGATGAATACGCGATCCACAAAGAGAAAGAGTTTACCTTCAACAAAATTCGCCAGCCGAACCGTAACCGTCTCCTGTGGAGCAGCAACGTTAACGTGGACGGCATGAAGACCGGCACCACGGCGGGCGCGGGCTATAACCTGGTGGCCTCTGCGACGCAGGGCGACATGCGTTTGATCTCGGTTGTGCTGGGCACCAAAACCGACCGCATCCGGTTTAACGAATCAGAAAAACTGCTGACCTGGGGCTTCCGTTTCTATGAAACCGTGACGCCGATTAAACCGGATGCCACGTTCGTCAGCCAGCGCGTCTGGTTTGGGGACAAGAGTGAAGTGAATCTCGGGGCGGGGGAAGCCGGTTCCGTGACCATTCCACGCGGTCAGCTGAAAAACCTGAAGGCCAGCTTTACCCTGACCGACCCGCAGCTCACCGCGCCGTTGAAAAAAGGCCAGGTGGTTGGGACGATTGATTTCCAGTTAAACGGTAAGTCAATTGAACAGCGTCCGCTGATCGTGATGGAAGCGGTAGAAGAGGGTGGCTTCTTCAGCCGGATGTGGGATTTCGTATTGATGAAATTCCACAGCTGGTTTGGCAGCTGGTTCAGCTAATCCATCATGCTTTTCTCCCTCTCCCTGTGGGAGAGGGGCGGGGTGAGGGCATCAGACCGCACCCCTCTCAATACATCAACTTCACCTGCTGCGCCTTCGCATGGGCCACAATTTCCTCATCCGGGCGGCAATCGCTGACGATGGCGTCAAACTGCGCCAGCTCGCCCATTCTTGCCGACCGCACTTTGCCAAATTTACTGTGATCGACCACCAGCACATGGTATTGCGCGGCGCTTAAAGCCCAGTGCTTTACCGGCAGCTCCTCCAGGTTAAAGCAGGTCGCCCCCTGACGCACATTCACGCCCGCGGCGGAATAGAACGCGATGTCCGGACATAAGTTGCTGAGCGTGTCCTGCAGGTTGAGCGGCTTAAAGATAGCGTTGCTGGCGTGAAACTCACCGCCGCAGAGGATCACCCGGCACTCGGGTTTCTCCTGCAGCGCCAGAAAGGTGTTCAGGGAGTAACACACGGCGGTAAAGGGAATACTGCTGTCGATGGCTTCGATAATCCACGGCGTGGTGGTGCCGCAGTCAAAAAACAGCGTCTGGTGCGGCTGTACCAGCGTGGCGGCCAGGCGCGCGGCTTTGCGTTTCTCTTCCACCAGACGCGTTTTCTGATCGCTTATCAGATAATGGCTGGCGCTACGCGGCTCAAGCACAATGTACCCACCCAGCAGTACCACGGGAGCGCTGTCGCTGTTCAGATCACGACGAATGGTCATCTCTGAGACGCCGAGGAGGTTGGCGGCTTCCTTAAGATGCAGCTTATCACTACGCTTCAGCGCCTGAAGCAGCTGAGCTATGCGGTCATCGCGTCGTGTTTCCATAGTTCCTCAGGATAAAAAAAATGAGCCCCCGCAGGGCGGGGGCTCAGTGTAACCTGTCCGGTTGGGGTTAGTCACGTATCCAGCCTTTGCGGATCGGGAGGGCAAAAATGGCGCGATAAAGGGAAGAGAGCCCCCGGTAGAGCGCTTCACCGAAGAGATTCCACAGGATTGCCGCGCTCACGCAGCCAATCAGTCCTACCAGGAAACCGCCGACCATATCCAGCGGCCAGTGGACGCCAAGATACACGCGGGACCAGGCAATCGCCGCGGCTGCCACCATCAGCACCGCACCAGACCACAGGCGATGCCAGAACAGGAAAGCCAGCGCGAAGGTGAAGATAACCGTACCGTGATCGCTCGGGAAGGAGTCATCCGGCGCGTGGTGCAGGAAGGTATAACCGACATGGTCGACAAAAGGACGATCGTGCGGGAACGCATGGCCGAGAATATAACTAACCAGTACGCTGACCCCGAGCGCCATCGCGACTTTGATCACCAGCTGGCGCTGTGCCTTCACCTGACTGCGAGGGCCCCAGAGCCAGAGGATAGCGGCCAGCACAGGCACGATACTAATCAGATCTTTTGCCAGGAAAGTGGCAAAATCAATCATCCACTCTGGCGAGGCCGGTGTGGCGTTGATCAGATAAAACAGCTGATAATTCAGATTCTCTAGCATAGCGTTATCACTCTTTTGCAAACCGGGTGGAAACCAGCCCGTAGACGGCCACCTGGGAAAACCAAACCCACCACCCGGCCCACAGGTTGTGAGAGAAAAAATGTGCCCCGCGCATCACCTGACCGAAGCCCATCGCCAGACCCAGCAGCACGCCGAGGGCAACAAAGCTCCAGGCGAGACGTGGACGCTCGCGCCAGAAGGCAAAAAACAGCCCCATCACCATAAAACCGCTGGAGGCATGGCCGCCGGGGAAACAGCGCCCCGGCCCGCTGTCTGTCGGGACGGCGCTAAACAGTGGGTAAGACATCGCCTTCCCGCCATACTCCACCAGATCCCACGGGCAGCTGTGGTGGCTAATGCTTTTCAGTACGCCCACTACCAGCGCGCCAAGCCCCATCAGCAGCGCCGCCGTAACCAGCCTGGCGTTACGTTTGTAAGCGCCGTAAAGCAGCGCCACGGCACCTAAGGCGATGGCGATGTACTTCGCCAGACGATGGTTGAGCAAATCCAGCAGGTGGTCTTTCTGCAGCGGGAAGCTCTGCATCGCCGCGTCATACCAAAAACCGGTGATCCATCTGTCGAGCGCTTCATCGCGCGAAAGCCACGTAAACACCACGGCAAGGACTAACAGCACGAAAAGCTGATAACCATAAAAGCGGGAGGGTAAGCGGTAAAGTCGTTTTGTCTTATTTGTCTGTAAGTTAGACAATTCTGAACGGCTGGAAGTGAGTGCCATAATTTGGGATCGTTGACGAGTAATCGGGCTATCATAAATCTGTCAACTTAAGGAAACCTTAAACGAAGACGATATGTGCTTTATTTCTGTTTATCCTCGATAAATCACTATCTCGGGCTGCGGCATTTCATTACACTCATCGCGATTTTGTCATTTTAAAGAGATTGCATGTTAAACCGTTCTTCTTCTGGTTCACGTCTGGGTCGTCAGGCGTTGCTTTTCCCCCTGTGTCTGGTGCTCTACGAATTCTCCACCTATATCGGCAACGATATGATCCAGCCCGGCATGCTGGCCGTTGTGGAGCAGTACAACGCGGGAATTGAATGGGTGCCGACCTCCATGACCGCCTATCTGGCTGGCGGCATGTTTTTACAGTGGCTGTTAGGGCCGCTGTCGGATCGTATTGGCCGTCGCCCGGTGATGCTGACCGGCGTGGTGTGGTTTATCGTCACCTGCCTCGCTACGCTGCTGGCGCAAAACATTGAGCAATTTACCCTGCTGCGTTTCCTGCAGGGGGTGAGCCTGTGCTTTATCGGTGCCGTGGGGTATGCCGCCATTCAGGAGTCGTTTGAAGAGGCGGTGTGTATCAAAATTACCGCGCTCATGGCAAACGTGGCGCTGATTGCCCCTTTACTCGGGCCGCTGGTGGGCGCCGCGTGGGTACATGTTGCGCCCTGGGAAGGGATGTTTATCCTCTTTGCGGTTCTCGCTGCTATCGCGTTCTTTGGCCTGCACCGCGCAATGCCGGAAACGGCGACCCGTCTGGGTGAAAAACTCTCGCTCAAAGAGCTGGGCCGGGATTACAAAGAAGTGCTGAAGAATGGCCGCTTTCTGGCGGGGGCGCTGGCGACCGGGTTTGTGAGCCTGCCGCTGCTGGCGTGGATTGCGCAGTCTCCGGTCATTATCATCAGCGGTGAAAAGCTCAGCAGCTACGAGTATGGTCTGCTGCAGGTGCCGATTTTTGGCGCGCTGATTATCGGTAACCTGGTGCTGGCACGTCTGACGTCACGCCGCACCGTGCGTTCACTGATTATTATGGGTGGCTGGCCGATTGCAGCAGGGCTGATTCTGGCCGCGGTGGCGACCGTTGCGTCATCCCACGCTTATCTGTGGATGACGGCGGGGCTCAGCCTTTATGCTTTCGGGATTGGCGTGGCGAACGCCGGGCTGGTGCGCCTGACGCTGTTTGCCAGCGAGATGAGTAAAGGCACGGTGTCCGCGGCGATGGGTATGCTGCAGATGCTGATCTTTACCGTCGGTATCGAGGTGAGCAAGCACGCTTACGCGATGGGTGGCAACGGTCTGTTCAGTCTGTTTAACCTCGCCAACGGCGTGCTGTGGGTTGGCCTGATGATGGTGTTCCTGAAGGACAAACGCGTCGGCAACGCCCTGCAACCGTAATCTGTTTATTCCCTCTCCCACAGGGAGAGGGTTAGGGCGAGGGCACCAGACCGCACGATATCAATTAAACGGTGCCTCCCCGTTCAACACCTTCTCAATCACATCCAGCACACCTTCCTCGTTATTATGCGGCGCTTCAAACCGCGCCACTGCTTTAATATGCGGTCTGGCATTCGCCATCGCGAAGCTGAACCCGGACTGACGCAACATCTCCACGTCGTTGCCGCTGTCACCGAAGGCAACCACTTCACTGTCCTCTATGCCCCAGCGCTGTTGCAGGATCCGCAGGCCGTTGGCTTTGTGCACCCCGGGGATAATCAGGTCGATACTGCCGTGGCCGGTTGTCACGGGCACCATAATGTCGTTAAGCTTTTCATGCAGCATCGCCTGGATGCGCGGAATTTCATGGTCTGACACGTTCAGCCCAAACTTGAAGAAAATGTCGTTCAGGTTGTCGAAATCACTCACCATTTCGAGCCGGTGATAGTACTTCGCGGCGATATCCTTAAAGTTATCGTCATAGCATTTCAGCGTATAGGCGCTGTTTTTTCCGCAGGCGATAATTTCAATGCCCGGAACGTCGTTTAATACATTCGCGACGGTCTCGAAATGGGCTTTCGACAATTCACCGTTAAAGACATCCTCTCCGGCGCTCACGACCCAGCCGCCGTTCTCAGCGACGAACGCAATTTCATGCGCAATCTCCGGGAAAAAGGAGATCAGCTGGTAGTACTGGTTGCCGCTGGCGACCACGAAGCGAATGCCTTGCGCCTTCATGCGGGCGTACTGCGCCAAAAAGCGCGGGCGGTTATAGGTCTTGGCATCGCTCAGGAATGTGCCATCCATGTCGACGGCGATCAGTTTAACGCTCATATCCCTTCTCCAGTGTCGTTTGTTTCGTTTCCGGCTTTGCCACCGCGCGCGCCACCAGCGCGGCGATGATCACCAACCCTAACACCACCAGCATGGCGCTGCGCAGCCCGTAGTGTTCACCCAGGAAGCCGAGCAGCGGCGGCCCCACTAGGAAGGCGAGGTAGCCCGTTGTCGCCACCACGCTGACGCGCGTCGGGGCATCCGGCCCGGTGTCGCTGGCGGCGGAAATGGTCAGCGGGAAGCCGAGTGACGCCCCCAGTCCCCAGAGGATCACCGAGACGCCGGCAATCCAGTCCACGTCCACAAAGATAATCATCGCAATCCCCAGGCCGCCCAGCAGGGCGCTGGCGCGCACCACCGCCACGCGGCTGTAGCGGTCGATAAACCAGCCGCCGGTGAAGCGCCCGACGGTCATCCCCAGCGTAAACCCGGCGTAAATCAGCGAGCCGGAGGTCGGGCTAAAGCCGTGACCGTCCACCATCAGCAGCGGCAGCCAGTCGTTGGCGGAGCCTTCTGCAAACGCCATCGCCAGTACCACCACGCCGATCAGCATCAGCTGGAAATCGCGGTAGAAGGGGAGTCCTTTTTCGGCTGACGAGCGTTCGTCAGCAGAGTTTTTACCGGTGCCGTCCGGGATGGCCCGGATGCCGGTGAGGATCGGAATGATGCACACCAGCGCCGCCAGCAGGATATGCAGATTGGCGGTCACACCCGTGGCCGTCAGCGCCATCCCTACGCCCGCACCGGCCAGCGTACCGAGGCTATAGAAGCCATGCATCATGGGCAGCACGGTTTTGTTCATCTCACGTTCGACCGCCGCCCCTTCAACGTTGATGGCTACCTCCGCAGAACCGAAGCTGCCGCCAAATAACGTCAGCCCCAGCGCGAACAACACCGGCGAGGCAAACCACAGCGCGATGCTCAATACCACCATCCCGAACACCGCGCAGCACATGGTGGTGCGGATCACAGCTCGCGTACCAAAGCGCTTCACCAGCCATGCGGAACAGAGAATGCCGCTCATGGAACCGATCGACAGGCCGAACAGCACGATGCCCATCTCAGCCGTAGAGACAGACAAAATATCGCGAATGGCGGGCGTGCGCGTGGCCCAGGAGGCCATCAGCAGACCGGGAATAAAGAAGAACATAAACAGCGCCCACATGCGGAGCTGCAGGGTTTTACGGGGAGAGGTCAGCGTCATTGGGGTAGCACCAGAAGTACAACAATAGCGACAACACTAGCAAGTTTGTGTACATTTGTACACAAACCACGTGAGGAATTTATGAGCAGACCACCGAACGATCCGCATCGCCGGGAGAAGATCCTGCAGGCAACACTCGATACCATTGCCGAGCACGGTATTCACGCCGTCACGCACCGTAAAATCGCCGCCTGCGCGGGCGTGCCGCTGGGGTCGATGACCTACTATTTCGACGGTATGGAGCCACTGCTGGAGGAAGCGTTCACATGGTTTACGCAACAGATGTCGCAGCAGTATCGGGATTTCTTTGCGGGCGTCACCGGGCCTGAAATGGCGTGCGAGTCCATCACCACCCTGATCCACAGTTCGCAGGTGACGACGCCGCACAACATGGCGCTGATGTACCAGCTTTACGCCTTTATGCACCGCAGCGCGGCGCTCAAAACGGTGATGCAGGACTGGATGAAGATGAGCCAGACTACGCTGGAGCAGTGGTTCGATCCGGTTACCACCCGCGCGCTGGATGCGTTTATCGAAGGGATGACGTTGCACTATGTGACCGACCGTGCGCCGTTAACCCGGGACGAGATTCGGGCGATGGTTGGGAGGATTGCGGGGGAGGGAAACGCTTAGACATCGCTCGTTAAGCCTGGCATTACGTATGCCCATGTTTAGAAAAGCTGGATAACGGGCTTTGGTTATTCTTTGTTGGGGTTTATTTAAGGCAACAAAAAACCCATCAACCTTGAACCAAAACGGCGGGGTTGATGGGCTCCACAAATTGGGGACATCAAAGAAAAGCAGTGGCACTAGTTATGACTGCCCCCTGATAAAAAAGTTCTGCGCGTAACAAAAATTTTTTCATTACGCGCAAACTTCAGAGTTATCCGAGTCCTGGCCAGATGATGATGATCAGCGTACCTGCCAGCGTCAGCAGTACGTTGGCGATAGCGTAGGTGCCTGCATAGCCCAGCGCCGGGATGTTGCTGCGCGCGGTGTCGCTGATAATTTCCATGGCCGGCGCACAGGTACGCGCCCCCATCATTGCTCCGAAGAGCAGGGCGCGGTTCATGCGCAGCACGTAGGCACCAAACAGGAAGCAGATCACCACCGGCACCAGGCTGACGATAAGGCCGGAAACCAGCATCTGCCAGCCGACGGCGCCAAGGCTGTGTCCAATGCCGCTGCCGGCGCTTAAGCCAACACCCGCCATAAACACCATCAGACCGAACTCTTTTACCATGTTCAATGCGCCCTGCGGAATGTAACCGAACGTCGGATGGTTCGCTCGCAGGAAGCCCAGCATGATCCCGGCGAACAGCAGACCGGCGGCGTTACCGATTCCGAAACTGAAGTTGCTGAACTGGAAGGTGATCATCCCGATCATCAGGCCCACAATAAAGAAGGCGCAGAAAGCCAGCAGGTCAGTGACCTGGCTGTGAATGGAGATAAAGCCGATGCGGTCGGCAACGGTTTTTACGCGTCGCGCGTCGCCGCTGACCTGCAAAACGTCGCCTTTGTTGAGCACGACGTTGTCGTCGATGGGCATCTCAATCTGGCTGCGGATGACGCGGTTAAGGAAGCAGCCGTGGTCGGTCAGCTTGAGTTGCGCCAGACGACGGCCAACGGCGTTATGGTTTTTCACCACGATCTCTTCGGTGACGATGCGCATGTCGAGCAGATCGCGGTCGAACACCTCTTTGCCGTTTCGGAAGCTTGGGTCGAGACGGGCGTGCGCGTCCGGGTAACCCACCAGCGCGATGTCGTCGCCCATCTGCAGCACCGCGTCACCGTCCGGGTTCGCCAGAATGCCGTTACGGCGGATACGTTCGATGTAGCACCCGGTCTGGCGGTAAATCCCCAGCTCGCGAAGATTTTTCCCATCTGCCCATGCCACCAGCTCAGGTCCGACGCGGTAGGCGCGGATCACCGGGAGGTAGACTTTACGTTTGCTGTCGGTATCCAGCCCGCGCTCACGGGCGATTTGCTGGGCACTGGTCTGCAGATCCTGATGCTGCAGTTTTGGCAGATAGCGCGCGCCGACAATCAGGCTCACCAGACCAATCAGATAGGTCAGGGCATAGCCCAGGCTCAGGTGGTCGAGCGCGGTCGAAAGCTGTGCGCCAGCCATGCCCGAATGGCGCAGGGTATCGCCTGCACCCACCAGCACTGGCGTAGAGGTCATGGAGCCTGCCAGCATACCGGCCGTTAACCCGATATCCCAGCCAAACAGCTTACCCAGTCCTAAGGCGATCAGCAGTGCGCTGCCGACCATCACCAGCGCCAGCATCAGATAATTTTTGCCGTCGCGGAAGAAAATCGAAAAAAAGTTCGGTCCTGCTTCCACGCCAACACAAAAAATAAACAACATAAAACCTAAGTTGAGCGCGTCCGTGTTAATGCTGAAGTGCTGCTGGCCTAATAATAAGGAGACGACTAAAACGCCAATGGAATTACCAAGTTGAACCGATCCCAGGCGCAATTTACCCAGGCAAAGACCCAGCGCCAGTACCACAAATAATAACAGGATGTAATTCCCATTTAACAAGTCTGCGACGTTTATATTCACGGAGGCTAACTTCTTGTTTACCAGTAAGTTGTTGAATGAAAGGACTTTTTGGGCTACTGTTTTCTGGGTCAGGGAAAGGCGTTAACGCTCCCTGTTTCCTGCTTTATTCCCTAAAACATTAGCTGGCGTGTAGTTTAATCGCATTAGCTACTGACAGCTACTGATTATCGCATCACCCTGTGCGTACTTTGGCAAGGATTGCCGCATTGCTTTATCTGACTGGGCGTCTACCCGACGAAAGTGTATTTGATAGAGATAAGTCAGGAGGATTGTTTGAATATGAAACGAAACTGGGCGGGGGTGATCAGCTGCTTTTTGCTGTTCACGGTCGTGTGCATGTCGCTCGCATTTAATGTGAAGGGCGCATTCAGGGCGTCCGGGCATCCGGAGCTGGGGTTGCTCTTCTTCACGCTACCGGGAGCCGCCGCCAGTTTTCTCTCCCGTAAAGGGGAAGTGGTGAAACCGTTACTGGGGGCGATACTTGCAGCGCCATTATGTCTGCTGCTAATGCGACTGCTGTATGTTTCAACGCGGAGTTTCTGGCAGGAGCTGGCGTGGTTGCTAAGTGCCATATTCTGGTGCGCCCTTGGCGCGCTCTGCTACTTATTTGTGCGCAGCCTGATTCAGCACCGACGGCACCACAAATAAAAACGCCCTCAGGGTGAGGGCGTCCTTTCATTACTGCTCGGCAAACAGGCCAAGATGTTCTTTGGCGTAGGCTTCAAAGTCGGTGCAACCGCCGATGTGTTTCTGATCGAGGAAGATCTGTGGGACGGTTTCAACCGGCTTACCGACTGTTTTTTCCAGATCGGCTTTGGTGATGCCTTCCGCGTGGATGTCCACATAGCGGAAATTGAAGTCATCGCGTTCTGCGGTCAGTTTCTCTGCCAGCTCTTTTGCGCGCACACAGTAAGGGCACCCTGGACGACCAAAAATTACTGCAAACATTTCTCTCTCCTCAAAAAACAAGCCTGACGGCGAATGAGACGTATAGTGCCTCATAACCTGTCGTCATTAAAGAAGGTTTCGCCTGTCGTTATAATACCTATGAGCTATGTTTCGCCAATTACACCGCGCAGATCATTGCCTATACTGGCTGCCATACGTTTTAAGCAAGCAAAGAGAGAGAAGATGACACCCACGATTGACCTGCTCCTTTCCCATCGTTCCATTCGCCACTTCACCGATGAGCCGATCACCGAGGCGCAGCGTACCGCCATTATTAACAGCGCAAGGGCGACCTCCAGCTCCAGTTTCCTGCAGTGCAGCTCCATTATTCGCATTACCGACCCGGCGATGCGTGAACAGCTGGTGACGCTGACCGGCGGGCAGAAGCATGTGGCCCAGGCCGCCGAGTTCTGGGTATTTTGTGCCGACTTTAACCGCCATCTGCAGATTTGCCCTGAAGCGCAACTGGAGCTCGCCGAACAACTGCTGCTGGGCGTCGTGGATACCGCGCTGATGGCGCAAAACGCCTTTACTGCGGCGGAATCGTTGGGACTAGGCGGGGTCTATATCGGCGGGTTGCGTAACAACATTGAAAGCGTCACCGAACTGCTGAAGCTGCCAAAACATGTACTGCCGCTGTTTGGCCTCTGCCTCGGCTGGCCGGCGGATAATCCGGACCTGAAACCGCGTATTCCTGCGGCAATGCTGGTGCACGAGAACCACTACCAGCCGGTCGATCGTGATGTCCTGAATCACTATGATGAAGAGCTGGCGAATTACTATCTGACGCGTGACAGCAATAACCGCCGCGATACCTGGAGCGAGCACATTCGCCGCACCATCATTAAAGAAAATCGCCCGTTTATTCTCGATTATCTGCATAAACAGGGCTGGGCGACGCGATAGTCCATTCTGTATGATATGAAGGCTTTTTCCATGTCTTCAGAGAGGTGCAGGGTGAAAATTGCCATATTGTCCCGGGATGGAACGCTCTATTCATGTAAACGCCTGCGAGAAGCGGCGGCAAAACGCGGACATCAGGTTGAGATCCTTGACCCGATGTCCTGCTATATGAACATCGACCCCGCCGCTTCATCTATACACTACAAAGGCCGCAAGCTGCCGCATTTTGATGCGGTGATCCCGCGTATCGGCTCCCAGATCACCTATTACGGCACCGCCGCGCTGCGCCAGTTTGAGATGCTGGGCAGCTATCCGCTCAATGAATCCGTGGCCATTTCCCGCGCCCGCGACAAGTTGCGCTCGCTGCAGCTGCTCGCCCGTCAGGGGATCGATCTCCCCGTTACCGGAATAGCCCATTCGCCGGACGACACCAGCGATCTGATAGACATGGTGGGCGGCGCGCCTTTAGTGATCAAGCTGGTAGAAGGCACGCAGGGTATCGGCGTGGTGCTGGCGGAGACGCGGCAGGCTGCAGAAAGTGTGGTCGACGCCTTTCGGGGACTGAATGCGCACATTCTGGTGCAGGAGTATATCGAAGAGGCGAAAGGGCGTGATATTCGCTGTTTCGTGGTCGGAAATGAAGTGGTGGCGGCCATTGAGCGTCAGGCCAAAGAGGGCGATTTCCGCTCTAACCTTCACCGCGGCGGCATAGCGAGAGTGGCTGATATTAGCGATCGCGAACGGGACATTGCCGTAAAAGCCGCGCAAACGTTGGGGCTGGACGTGGCGGGCGTTGACCTCCTGCGGGCGACGCGCGGGCCGCTGGTCATGGAGGTGAATGCCTCACCGGGGCTGGAAGGCGTGGAAAAAACCACGGGGGTCGATATTGCAGGTAAAATGATCACATGGATCGAGCGTCATGCCACGCCGGGCTACTGTCTGAAAACGGGCGGTTAAATGGCATTGAACGCACTTTTTGCGTAATCTATGCGAAGTTTTTATTAGAGAGGCTGCACCGCGATGGATTTACAGGTCGTACCAACACTGGATACGTTACGTCAATGGCTCGATGATGCCGGTATTACGTTCTTTGAATGTGATTCCTGCCAGGCGCTGCATCTGCCTCATATGCAAAATTTCGACGGTATTTTTGATGCCAAAATCGATCTGATTAACGACGTGATCCTTTTCTCCGCGCTGGCCGAAGTGAAGCCGTCTGCGCTACTGGCGCTGGCCTCCGACCTGTCGGCCATCAATGCCAGTTCTTTGACGGTGAAAGCATTTCTCGATATACAGGATGATAATCTGCCAAAACTGGTCGTTTGCCAGTCTTTATTCTCCGGGGCAGGGCTCTCCTTTAAGCAGTTCGCCTGGTTTATGCGCTTGAGTGAAGAGCAAATTTCCATGGTTATGATGGAAGCCAATGCACACCATCTGCTGTATAGCGCGGAAGATGATGCAGAGAATAATGATGCATCTCCCAATTTTCTTCACTAAGGCTGTCTGACTTTTGCGCAGTCGCTGCCATGGCGGCTGCATTAGGCCATTTTTTCTGCTGCTTTTAACCTTTCTTTAAAGAATTTTTCACCTCCCCAAAGGCCGTTTCGGCTTATCACGTAGACTAAACCTGCATAAAAAATTGATAAAAGGCGTTTTTTCGTCTGGGCTATAGCCGGAGACACGGGCTACAGTTATTCTTGCGATGCTTCAAAAAGCGAGCGGATCCTGCCGGGTAAAGAGGTTTCTTTTTATTTTGAGCAGAGCGACAAACTATGCATGATTTTTGCATATATCCAGATTGCACAGTTTTAGTTCGTTTGTTAACGAGCTTTCAGAAGGAATAACACTATGATCGCCTTGAATAAAAAATGGTTATCGGGTCTGGTTGCGGGTGCTCTGATGGCCGTCTCTGCCGGCACGCTCGCTGCTGAACAAAAAACGCTGCACGTTTATAACTGGTCTGACTATATTGCGCCGGACACCGTGGCCAATTTTGAGAAAGAGACCGGCATTAAAGTAGTCTACGACGTTTTCGATTCAAACGAAGTGCTGGAAGGAAAACTGATGGCAGGCAGCACCGGGTTTGACCTGGTCGTGCCTTCCGCGAGCTTCCTGGAGCGTCAGCTGACGGCGGGTGTCTTCCAGCCACTGGACAAAAGCAAATTACCGAACTGGAAAAACCTCGATCCAGAAGTCCTGAAGCTGGTGGCTAAGCATGACCCGGATAACAAATACGCCATGCCTTACCTGTGGGCGACCACCGGTATCGGCTACAACGTGGATAAAGTCAAAGCGGCGCTGGGCCCGGACGTCAAGCTGGACAGCTGGGACGTGGTGCTGAAGCCGGAAAACCTTGAGAAGCTGAAAAGCTGTGGCGTCTCTTTCCTGGACGCGCCAGAAGAGATCTTTGCCACCGTGCTGAACTACCTGGGCAAAGATCCGAACAGCAACAAGGCGGATGACTACACCGGTCCGGCGACCGATCTGCTGCTGAAGCTGCGTCCAAACATTCGCTATTTCCACTCTTCCCAGTACATCAATGACCTGGCGAACGGTGACATCTGCGTTGCGATTGGCTGGGCAGGGGACGTGTGGCAGGCGGCGAACCGCGCGAAAGAGGCGAAAAACGGCGTGAATGTGTCCTACTTCATCCCGAAAGAGGGGGCGCTGGCCTTCTTCGACGTCTTCGCGATGCCAGCTGATGCGAAAAACAAAGACGAAGCGTATCAGTTCCTTAACTACCTGATGCGTCCGGACGTGATCGCCCACATCAGCGACCATGTTTATTACGCCAACGGTAACAAGGCTTCCGTGCCGCTGGTGAGTGAAGCGATCCGCAGTAATCCGGCAATTTATCCGCCAGCGGACGTGTTCGCCAAGCTCTTCACCCTGAAAGTACAGGATCCAAAAATTGATCGCGTACGTACCCGTGCGTGGACCAAGGTGAAAAGCGGTAAGTAACCCTTTATCACAGGCCGGGCAAGCGAAGCGCACCCGGCAACAGGCGCACCGTTCTGGTGCGCCTGCACCATGATTTGATTTCTGCCGGAGAGCACCCCGTGAATGACGCGATCCCCCGCCCGCAGGCGAAAGTCCGTAAAGCGCTGACCCCGCTTCTTGAAATTCGTAACCTCACCAAATCTTTCGATGGCCAGCATGCCGTGGACGACGTCAGCCTGACTATCTATAAAGGTGAAATATTCGCGCTACTGGGCGCATCGGGCTGTGGCAAATCAACCCTGCTGCGTATGTTAGCCGGTTTTGAACAACCCACGGCCGGGCAAATCATGCTTGATGGCGTGGATCTCTCCAGCGTGCCGCCGTACCAGCGCCCGATTAACATGATGTTCCAGTCCTACGCACTGTTCCCGCACATGACGGTGGAGCAGAACATCGCCTTTGGCCTGAAGCAGGATAAATTGCCAAAAGCCGAAATCACCGCGCGCGTGGCCGAGATGCTGAGTCTGGTCCATATGCAGGAGTTCGCGAAGCGTAAACCGCACCAGCTTTCAGGCGGCCAGCGCCAGCGCGTGGCGCTCGCCAGAAGCCTGGCAAAACGCCCTAAGCTGCTGCTGCTCGACGAGCCGATGGGGGCCCTGGATAAAAAACTGCGTGATCGTATGCAGCTGGAAGTGGTGGATATTCTTGAGCGCGTCGGCGTGACCTGCGTAATGGTGACCCACGACCAGGAAGAAGCCATGACCATGGCCGGACGTATTGCGATCATGAACCGCGGTAAGTTTGTGCAAATTGGCGAGCCGGAGGAGATTTATGAGCATCCAACCACCCGCTACAGCGCCGAGTTCATCGGTTCGGTCAACGTCTTCGAAGGGCTACTGAAAGATCGTCAGGAGGATGGCCTGGTCATTGAATCGCCGGGTCTGCAGCATCCGCTCAAGGTCGATCCTGACAGTGCCGTGGTGGATAACGTGCCGGTCTACGTCGCGCTGCGTCCGGAAAAGATCATGCTCTGTGACGATCCGCCAGCCGATGGCTATAACTTCGCCGTGGGTGAAGTGGTGCACATTGCTTATCTGGGCGATTTGTCTATCTATCACGTGCGTCTGAAAAGCGGTCAGATGCTGAGCGCCCAGCTGCAAAACGAACATCGCTACCGCAAAGGTCAGCCGACCTGGGGCGACGAAGTGCGCCTGTGCTGGGATGCTGACAGTTGTGTCGTGCTGACGGTATAAGGAGCGGCCAATGAGTACACTTGAACCTCCAGCCCGCGCAGCCAGCTGGCTGACGCGCCTTAAGATGAAGCACGGCCGCAAGCTGGTGATTGCCATGCCTTACGTGTGGCTGATCCTGCTGTTCCTGCTGCCATTCCTGATCGTTTTCAAGATCAGCCTGGCGGAGATGGCGCGGGCGATCCCGCCGTATACCGACCTGTGGGAGTGGGCAGACGGGCAGCTGACGCTGACCTTAAACCTTGGTAACTTCCTGCAGCTCACCGAGGACCCGCTCTATATTGAAGCCTATCTGCAGTCGCTGCAGGTGGCGGCGATCTCGACGCTCTGCTGTCTGGTTATGGGCTATCCGCTGGCGTGGGCCGTGGCGCACAGTAAACCCTCGACGCGTAATATCCTGCTGCTGCTGGTGATTTTGCCGTCGTGGACCTCATTCCTGATCCGCGTTTACGCCTGGATGGGGATCCTGAAAAACAACGGCGTGCTGAATAACGTCCTGATGTGGCTTGGGGTTATCGATCAGCCGCTGACGATCCTGCACACCAACCTCGCGGTCTATATTGGCATTGTGTATGCCTATCTGCCGTTTATGGTTCTGCCGATCTATACGGCGCTGACGCGGATAGATTACTCGCTGGTGGAAGCCTCGCTTGACCTCGGTGCGCGTCCGCTGAAAACCTTCTTCAGCGTCATTGTCCCGTTGACCAAAGGCGGGATTATCGCCGGGTCGATGCTGGTCTTTATTCCGGCGGTAGGGGAGTTTGTGATCCCGGAACTGCTCGGCGGGCCGGACAGCATCATGATTGGCCGCGTGCTGTGGCAGGAGTTCTTCAATAACCGCGACTGGCCGGTGGCGTCTGCGGTGGCGATTATCATGCTGCTGCTGTTGATCGTGCCGATCATGTGGTTCCACAAACATCAGCAGAAACAGATGGGAGACCACGGATGAATAACTTACCGGTAGTGCGCTCCCCGTGGCGAATTGCGATCCTGGCGATCGGCTTTACCTTCCTGTATGCGCCGATGCTGATGCTGGTGATCTACTCGTTCAACAGTTCCAAACTGGTGACGGTCTGGGCGGGCTGGTCGACGCGCTGGTACAGTGAGCTGTTCCACGACGATGCAATGATGAGCGCGGTAGGGCTGAGCCTGACCATCGCCGCACTGGCGGCAACGATGGCCTCTGTTCTGGGCACCATCGCCGCGCTGGTGATGGTGCGTTTCGGCCGTTTTCGCGGTTCTAACGGCTTCGCCTTTATGATCACCGCACCGTTGGTCATGCCGGACGTGATTACCGGCCTTGCGCTGCTGCTGCTGTTCGTGGCGCTGGCGCATGCCATCGGCTGGCCGGCGGATCGCGGCATGCTCACCATCTGGCTGGCGCACGTCACGTTCTGTACCGCCTATGTCGCCGTGGTGATCTCCTCGCGTCTGCGCGAGCTGGATCGCTCGATAGAAGAGGCGGCGATGGATCTCGGCGCGACCCCGCTGAAGGTCTTTTTCATCATTACCCTGCCGATGATCATGCCGGCGGTGATCTCCGGCTGGCTGCTGGCATTTACCCTGTCGCTCGACGATCTGGTGATCGCCAGCTTTGTCTCCGGTCCGGGGGCGACAACGCTGCCGATGCTGGTCTTCTCCAGCGTGCGCATGGGGGTTAACCCGGAGATCAACGCCCTGGCCTCTATCATCCTCGGCGTGGTCGGAATTGTCGGATTTATCGCCTGGTATTTGATGGCGCGCGCGGAAAAACAGCGCGTGCGTGATATCCAGCGTGCAAGACGCGGCTGAAGCATTTAAAATTTCCAGTGATGTGCCGCGTATCACGCGGCACTGTTTTTCAGGGAAGTAAAACATTGGGATTATTAAAAAAATCACGGCTTACGCACGCTCGTCCTAACGTTCCTGCGCTGGTACAGGTGGCGGCGCTCGCCATTATTATGATCCGCTGCCTGGACGTGCTGATGATTCTGAATACCCTGGGCGTGCGCGGTATCGGTGAATTCATTCACCGCAGCGTGCAGACGTGGAATCTGACGCTGGTTTTTCTGAGCAGCCTGGTGCTGGTGTTCATTGAGATCTACTGTGCGTTTTCGCTGGTCAAAGGGCGCAACTGGGCGCGCTGGGTCTATCTGCTGACGCAGGTGACCGCCGCCAGCTACCTGTGGGCCGCCTCGCTGGGGTATGGCTATCCCGAACTGTTCAGCATTGCGGGCGGATCAAAACGCGAGATTTTGCACGCGCTGTTTTTGCAAAAACTGCCGGATATGCTGGTGCTGTTCTTCCTGTTCGTGCCTGCGTCCAGTCGACGGTTCTTCCAGTTGCAATAATGTGTATAATCGCAGCCCCCGTTATTCTTAAGGTTTTCATATGCAGTGCGCACTCTATGACGCCGGACGCTGCCGCTCCTGTCAGTGGATAGAACAGCCGGTCTCTCAACAACTCACCGCCAAAATGGCCGACCTGCAACAGCTGCTGGCTGAACACGCGGTGGGGGAGTGGTGCGCACCCGTCAGCGGACCGGAGCAGGGCTTTCGCAACAAAGCCAAAATGGTGGTCAGCGGCAGCGTCGAAAAACCGCTTCTGGGGATGCTGCACCGCGACGGCACGCCGGAAGACTTAACCGACTGCCCGCTGTATCCCGCGTCGTTTGAACCCGTCTTTGCCGCACTCAAACCGTTTATTGCGCGGGCAGGGTTAACGCCCTACCACGTCGCCCGCAAGCGCGGCGAGCTCAAATATCTCCTGCTGACGGAAAGCCAGCTAGACGGCGGCATGATGCTGCGTTTTGTGCTGCGCTCGGAAGCGAAGCTGGCGCAGCTTCGCGCGGCGCTGCCGTGGCTGCAGGCGCAACTGCCGCAGCTTAAGGTCATTACGGCAAACATACAGCCGGTGCATATGGCGATTATGGAAGGGGAGAAAGAGATCTTTTTCACCGACCAGCCTGCGCTGGCCGAAAATTTTAACGGCGTACCGCTGTGGATCCGCCCGCAAAGCTTCTTCCAGACCAACCCGACCGTGGCGAGTGCGTTGTATGCCACCGCCCGTGACTGGGTTCGGGCGTTAAACATTCAACATATGTGGGATCTGTTCTGCGGCGTGGGCGGTTTCGGCCTGCACTGCGCCACGCCTGAAATGCAGCTGACCGGGATTGAGATCTCGGCCGAAGCGATTGCCTGCGCGAAACAGTCCGCCGCCGGGCTGGGATTAACGAATCTCCACTTCCAGGCACTGGACTCTACCCAGTTCGCCACCGGCCAGGGCAATGTGCCGGAACTGGTGCTGGTCAACCCGCCGCGTCGGGGCATCGGAAACGCACTCTGCGATTACCTGAGCCAGATGGCACCGGATTACATCGTCTACTCCAGCTGCAATGCGCAGACCATGGCGAAAGATATCGCCAGCCTGCCGGGCTACCGCATTGAACGCGTTCAGCTTTTCGATATGTTCCCGCATACCGCGCATTATGAAGTGCTGACGCTGTTGGTGAAAACGCGCTAATCCTAAACATCGCCCGGTGGCGCTGCGCTTACCGGGCCTACAATCTGGAGTAGGCCCGGTAAGGCGTAGCCGCCACCCGGCAAGAACCCCGCACAATGTTCAACAAAATGTGAACTCTTCCCCCGCTCGAAATCAGGTAAGCTTACGTCATAAGAAATGATTGAAGGCTTACCCATGAAGCACATCCTGCTGGTGGAAGACGACCACGATATCGCGGCGCTTCTGCGACTCAATTTAGAAGACGAAGGCTACGCCATCACCCACGAGCCCGACGGGGGCAACGCCCTGCAGCGCCTGGAAAAACAGCCGTGGGATGCGGTGATCCTCGACCTGATGCTCCCGAACGTTGACGGGCTGGAGATTTGCCGACGCATCCGTCAGATGACGCGCTACCTGCCGGTCATCATCATCAGCGCCCGCAGCAGCGAAACCGACCGCATTACCGGGCTGGAAACCGGTGCCGATGACTATCTGGCTAAGCCGTTTTCGGTGCAGGAGCTGATTGCGCGCATCAAAGCGCTGTTCCGCCGTCAGCAGGCGATGGGGCAGGCACAAACGGACGGGCAAATTCAGGCGCACGGTTTGACGATCGATCCGCTGGCGCGCAGCGTCCTGCTCCACGGACAGGTGGTGGATCTCACCCCGCGCGAATTCGAACTGCTTTACTTCTTTGCCCGCCACCCTGGCGAGGTGTTTTCCCGTCTGGCGCTGCTGGAGCAGGTCTGGGGTTATCAGCACGAAGGCTATGAGCATACCGTCAACACCCATATCAACCGCCTGCGCATCAAGATTGAGAAGGACGCTGCCGAGCCGGAAATCGTTCGCACCGTCTGGGGTAAGGGATACAAATTTGCGGAGCCAACGCCTGATGCGTCGCTATAGCCTCAGCCAGCGCCTGACGCTGCTGTTCATTCTGCTGATGATGCTCTGCGCCACCGTCGCCTGCGCGGTACAGCTCTACACCAGTACGCAATACGGCAACGCCATGGTGCAACGGTTGTCGGGCGGACTGGCGCAGCAGATCGTCCAGCGGGAACCGATTCTCGACGCGCAGGGCAGGGTTGACCGCAGTTCGCTGAAACCGCTCTTTGACCGTCTGATGACCTTTAATCCGAGCGTGGAGCTCTATGTTGTCTCACCCGACGGCGACATCCTGGCCGATGCCGCCCCGCCGGGGCATATTCAGCGGCAAAAAATCGATCTGGCACCGGTTCAGACCTTCCTGAGCGGCACCGCCATCCCGGTACTCGGCGACGATCCGCGCAGCCAGAACAAAAAAGTCTTCAGCACCACGCCGCTGCGTCAGGACGGCGAGCTTAAGGGCTACCTGTACATTATTTTGCAGGGCGAGGAGTCGAATGCGCTGGCGGACATGGCCTGGCATAAGGCGCTGTGGAGCACGGTGCTCTGGTCATTGCTGTGGGTTGCACTGTTCGGCCTGCTGGCGGGATTACTGGTCTGGTACTGGGTGACGCGTCCGGTTAAACGCCTGACGGAAGAGGTCACCGGGCTTGAGCAGGACAGCATTAGCGCAATCAGGCTGCTGGCAGCAGAGCCGCCGGACGTCGCGGCCAATGACGAAGTGGCACGCCTGCGCAACAGTTTTATCGAGCTGGCGCGCAAAATCACCCGCCAGTGGGATCAGCTGGCCGACAGCGATCGCCAGCGCCGGGAGTTTATCGCCAATATTTCGCACGATCTCCGCACGCCGCTGACCTCTCTGCTGGGTTATCTGGAAACGCTGTCGCTGAAATCCACCACGCTGACGCCTCAGGAGCACCAGCAATATCTCGCCACCGCCCTGCGTCAGGGGCAAAAGGTACGCCATCTTTCCCAGCAGTTGTTTGAGCTGGCGCGTCTTGAGCACGGCGGCATTAAACCGCAGCGCGAGCGTTTCGCGATGGGGGAGCTGATTTCCGACGTGGCGCAGAAGTTTGAGCTCACTGCCCGCACGCGAGAGGTCAATCTGCATATTGACGTGCCTGGGCCGTTGCCGCTGGTCAATGCCGATGTATCAATGATCGAGCGCGTGGTGACCAATTTGCTGGATAACGCAATGCGTCATACGCCGACCGGCGGGGAAATTCGTCTGGCGGTCTGGCAGGAGAATGAACAGCTTCAGGTCGAAGTGGCTGACAGCGGTACGGGCGTGGATGCGTCGCTGCGCGACGATCTGTTCCAGCGGCCTTCAGCGTTGAACACTCAGGCCTCGCGGGAGAACCGCGGCGGGTTAGGGCTGTTAATCGTCAAACGGATGCTGGAGCTGCACGGCGGTGGAATACGGCTGATGGAGTCGGTGAGTGGGGCACGATTCAGGTTCTTTGTGCCGTTGTGAGAATTGCCGGGTGGCGCTGCGGTATGAACCGGAAACATGGGTAACACTTTAGACCGGATACA